>CAZZLE010000001.1:0-1777 GCA_964654595.1 uncultured archaeon
CTTCCGATCTGTTAGAATGTACATTTCAGAAACCCGTTGTGGTAGCCAATCAGAACCCTTCCTGATTTTTCCGGAATTATAACACCCTCAGCTCTCTCAGGTTCGCTCAGTTTTCTGATGTCGCTGATCATGAAGTTTTCAATGGAAACATCCAGAAACTGCCCTTCAGAGAGCGGTTCACATTCAAAACCGTAAATGTTTGCCGGAGTGAGGTTGTATGCATTGTTCATCTCAAATCCGATTTCCTCACCGAAGAGAATTTCCTGAAGACTCTTCGAGAAGAATCTCCAGTCCGCTTCAACAAGCAGCTGGCGTGGAAAAGAGGAGAAGTATGAAAGAACCTCCTCAACATTTTCTTTTTCATGAATCCAGTGGCAGTCCTTACAGCTCCAGACGTATTTTCCGCTGGACGAGACAACAATTTCCCCTCCGAGGCGGTAAATAAGGCATGGATAGAAGGGGCAGTAACAGAGCGAGCAATCCTGCCCTTCATAGTGACATGGATAGTGGGGACACTCCAGTGCAGACCCTGAAAGCCCCTCAATTGCCGCAAAAAGGTCTATCAAAGCTCTCTCTCTCGGGTTCATTCAACCACCATCGCGACCATGTCTCCAACCTCCACGCCAATATCCTTCGCAACGGGCTCGCATTTTGCAGTCAGAAGGAAGGCTGTTGGACCGATTCTGGCATCTGACAAGCACTCGTAGTTGGCCATACCTTTTGCTATTATCAGATCCGCATCAACAAGTCTTTGCTTCGTTTCTTCGGGAAGTTCTTCCATTATTATTCCTATGGCCCCTTTCCCGTTTGTGAGAATTTCATCGGCAATTCTGTCAACACCCGCAAGCATCGCATCCTCAAGTGTGGCATCGCTGATTATTGGCTTTCCCCTCACCACGACACTCAGCCTTCTGCAAAGCCTTTTTATCTCCTTCATCAGTATTGTGTCAAAGAAGATCTCACCTGCGTTGTCAGTCAAATACAAGACCTCTCCGCTGCAAAGCTCCTTTATTCTTTCCGTGTCATCAATTCTGAGCCCCTCATCAAGCTTCTTCTGGAGATACTCCTTGAACTCTCCCTCAACCACCTTATGTCCCTGCACGCCGTAGTCAAAGTTGTTGCCAATTATTGATACAATTACGGCCGTTTTAAACGGATCATCTGCCATCTGAACGATTTGCTGGGCAAACGGAAGAACTTGCCTCGCCACATCATTTGCTCTTTTCTTAACCTCTGCATAGGGATCATCAACCCCGAGAATCTCGTAAACCCTCCTGTGGATTTTTGTGGCAAGATGGGCGTTAATGGGGCGAAGGGAATAATTTTCAGACAGAATTTTCAGCGAATCCTCAACACATTTCGAGATTGTCTCCTCATTATCCGTAACAAGCTTTGCCTCGTAATACACCCTGCCAAGAAGGCATGAAGGGCAGAGGGGTGAAATTTTCATGTCAGACTTTTGGCAACTCTGATTTAAAGTTTATGGATTGAGGCTCAGCTGCACTCTGCCTTTCGGTACAACTATTGAACCGTCAATCCCCTCAAGCTTTACACCCATACCCTCCGAGTAGAGCTTCACAGTAAGAGCTGCAACAACAGCATCAACCTCATCATGCGACAGTTCGGGAATCTCAACCCATTTTGAGAGTTCAGCCCTTATAGCTTCAAGCCCTCTTTTTGTTTGCTTCTTCTCTTTTGGAGCGATGTTCAGAATCACTCTTGTTGCATAGGGATAAACCTCGTAAACTTTAATGCCGTATCCTCTTAACCTTTCCGC
>CAZZLE010000002.1:0-3431 GCA_964654595.1 uncultured archaeon
AAGAATTCTGCAAAAAGCGGCGACAATCAGACTCTTTCCGGCACTGCTTGTAGTACCCCCCACCATTAATGAAGGCATCAATAAAAGTTTATTCAAATCAAAAAAACTTTACCAATGAGCTGGCCGAGTGAAGTATTGGGATGTCACAGAAACAGCAAGACACCGGCAATAGATGGCATTTCGATTAATAAATTAAAAATACTAAATCTTGCCCTTAAGCAGTTCGTGTCCCTTTTCAACAACAATTTTGGTCGGGGTTGGCATTTTCATTGCCGCCCTTCTCAGAGCTTCCTTGGCGATCTCAAAATGTTCAGGTTTAACCCAGATTGAAATTATCTTTGTTCCTGGCTTCACTCTCGCTGCCCTTCCAACTGGCTTGCCAAATGCCGCTCTCATACCCTGAGAAATTCTGTCAGCTCCGGCTCCAACAGCCATCCTGTGCTCTCTCAATATATGATGCGGAAAGATTCGAAGTTTTAGCTTGTAGTTGCTTGCACCGGCCATCCTTGACACATACTTGTTCGCCACAACTCTTGCAGCCTCCAGAGCATTCTCCCTGATCTGCACAGCCTCCTTTGCAACAAGTGTGACCATGACGGGGAAATCGGCATTTTTGTTGCCCATATCAAACATCCTGATTCTCGTTCCGGGAGCACCATCAATATACTCGATTCTTGTGTAAGGTCTTTCAAGTCTCCTCCACATTCTCGCCGGTTTTCTTGCCATGCTCCCCACCACTCCAGCATGTCAAATAAAGGTTTCGTCCTCACCTTCTGGAAATTGGTACAAACCTCTTATTTTTCTCTCCCACATACTCCGCTCTGGGTCTTATGAGCTTGTTGTTTTCGTACTGCTCTATGATGTGTGCCGTCCAACCGGAAATCCTGCCAATAGCAAAGACATTGACGAAGAGATCGTCCGGGATACCAAGATTTGCGTAAACGCTTGCGGAGTAGAAGTCAACGTTTGGAAGGAGCTTCTTGTACTTGTAAGCGGCTTCTGCAATTGCTTCGCTGATTTCAAACCACATCGTATTCCCCTCTGCAGCCAGCTTCCTTGCAAGTTGTCTGAGCAGTTCAGCCCTTGGGTCGATCACGTTCTTGTAAACTCTGTGCCCGAAACCCATTATTTTCTCTCCTGCCTCTATCTTCTTTCTCACGTATTCATCAGCTCTTCTCGGGGAGGCTACTTCTCTGAGCATTTTCATAACTTCCTGTGCCGCTCCGCCGTGCAGCGGTCCCATAAGCGTTCCTGTTGCGGCAACAACGCATGCATAGATGTCTGCAAGAGTTGATGCGGCAATTCTCGCTGCAAAGGTCGATGCGTTGAGCTCGTGCTCGGCATGGAGAATTAGATCCATGTCCAATGCCCTTTCAGCAGTTTTCGATGGTTCCTCCCCGTGAAGCATGTAGAGGAAGTTTGCGGCGTGGCTGAATTCAAGAGCTGGTGGAATAATATTCCTTCCGGTTCTGATTCTGTGGTAGTATGCCACTATTGTCGGAAACTTTGCAACCAGATTTTTTGCCTTGTTGAGTGTTTCCTCTTTTGTTTTCACATCTATCTTTTTATCAAGACTGCCAAGATAGCTCGTTGCGGTTCTCAGGACAACCATTGGATGGGTATAGGGAGGCAGATGAGTTAGCAGACCAATTATCTGCGGAGGCAGTTCTCTCCTCTCGGCAAGCTCTATCCTGAAATCCTGAAGCTCGTATTTTTTGGGCAGCTCTCCGTAAAGCAGAAGATAAACAACTTCCTCAAAGTTCGCCTTTCTCGCAAGTTCGCGGATGTCATAGCCCCTGTACTCAAGAATTGCCTTTCCGTCCTCGAGGGCAATCCTTGAAATTGAAGTTTTGCAGGCAATCACATCTTCCAAACCTTCCTTCATCTTAACACACCCCTTTTTCCGTGAACTTCCAACACCATTCCAGAAACCACAATTGGCGTCTCAACACTTGCAACCTCAATTGCATTGTCAAGCTTCCACTCCTTCTCGGCATAAATCGTGAGAAGGGGTTCCCCTGCTTTGACAACCTCTCCTCTCTTCTTATGAACATAAACTCCGGCTCCCTTATCTTTTGGAGCGCCAGCAGTTCTCGCAATTTTCAGTATGCTTTTATTGTTCACCGAAACCACCGCACCCTCCACAGAAGACGTGAGGGTGTATGTTTTGTCCCCCACAGCAATGTCCTCAGCCCTGACATTTTCATCCCCTCCCTGTGCGGCGATTATTTCCCTGAACTTTTCAAGTGTTCTGCCACTCTCGAATATCTTTCTCGCATGCTGGTAACCGTTTGAAGCGATTCCGGTCATCTCAAAAAGTATTCCCGCTATGCCGAGGGCTTTTTCAAGCATGTCTCCCTCAACCTTCCTTTCCATAACTTCCAGAACCTCCCTTGCTTCCAGTGCAGGCCCTATTGCCCTCCCAAGAGGCTGAGAACCGTCAGTCAATGCGGTCGCAACCTTTAGACCCAGATTTCTCCCTATTTCCATCAAAGAGTTTGCGAAACTTCTCCCAACATCCACGTTTTCGATTTTGGCCTTTCTGCCAACCGGGATGTCAATTGCAACAAACTTTGCTCCACTTCCCAGCTTTTTGGATAGCACGCTTGCCATTAGATGTGGCTTTGGGCTGAGCTCAAGCTGGTACTCAACTCTTATTATTTTCTCATCAGCCGGAGCTATACCTGTAGCAGCGTTCCAGACTATAACTCCCCCCACCTTCTCCGTTATCTCCTTCATCTCATCGGCGCTCAGATTTACGTTTGCCAGAACCTCCATCGTGTCAGCCGTTCCGCTTGCTGAAGTTATCGCCCTGCTTGCGGTTTTTGGAATCAGAAGCCCCGCTGCAGCAACCGTTGGCACGGCAATTAACGCGAACCTGTTCCCCGGAAGCCCTCCGATGCTGTGCATGTCCACAACAGTCCCCTTCTCGAAAACAACCTTTTGTCCCACTTCAACCATTGCCTCAACCATCCACTGAATCTCATCGTTATGCATTCCCACAATTTCGCTGGCGAGAATGAAGGCCGAAATTTCGACTTCAGAGAGGATATCCGAAGATATGCTGCCGATTATATCCCTTATCTCCTCTCTTTCATACTTAGCCCCATCAAGCTTCTTTCTTATATATTCAACAGATTTTGGCCTTGCAAATGGTGTAATGTTAACCACACATTCCTCCATAAGGCTGCATGTCTCTGCTGTGAAGCTGCAAACCCCTGCCTCTCCGCTGCTGATCAGCTCATGGGTTACTTCAACCTCAGCCACAAATGATCTGCCATCAAAAGTTACCTTCACCCTGTCTCCGGGAAGCAACCCCAGCTCAGCCGCATCATCCTGACTCAGGACTACAGCTATCCTTTCCGTCCTGAGAGGCAGGGTTCTAATTCTGAACTTCATTGAAGTTAAAATCTCTGAAGGAATATTAACTT
>CAZZLE010000003.1:0-6853 GCA_964654595.1 uncultured archaeon
ATGATTTCAAGGCCAATCTGGTTAAATCAATGGTTTACAATCTTTCAAGATTGTTTTTTGTGATTCTGTTTGTTTTTATGGGTCTGTCCGTCATCGGCGCATTGATGGGTTTCGTTTTCGCAAGTGTTCTCTCTCTTACAGCTTTGATTGCATTGCTGCTGAAAAAACACAGCTTAATAGTTTTTGGAAGAGCCAAATCAATTGAATGGAGAAGAGTTGTGAGGTTTACAGGTTATTTAACAGTTGGTTCAGTAACCTGGGTTGTTTTTGCCTACGTTGATTCTCTGATGATAGGTATTTTTTTACCGGCTGAAGAAGTCGGATACTACAAAGCTGCATACGACATAGCCGGAGCAATTGCCGGACTGGTATCAATCCCTGCTGTTTTATTTCCGGTTTTCGTTCAACTGGAGGGTAAAAATTTGAAAAATGCCTTTAATAGAGCTTTCAAGTACAGTTCAGTTCTATCCTTCCCCGTAGTTTTCGGATTGATCTCTTTGGGTGAGCAGCTGATCGGATTTGCTTACGGTGCGGATTACCTAAAGGCTGTTCCCGTTTTATATATCCTCTCATTTTTGATTCTTGGTTCGGCTTTAGGTTTCTGGGGGGTTATGTTCAACGCAAAGGAGAGACCTGAATATCCCGTTTATGTTTCTTTTTTCGCGATGATCCTGAACATTGTTTTGAACTACCTCATGATAACCAGATGGGGAATTTTGGGAGCTGGCATTGCCACGGTAATATCCAACGCTTTTAGCTGGGCTGCACTGGCGTATCTCTCCAGAAGGGTGTTTGGTGTTTTTCCTGAAATCAGCCACTTAGCAAAACCTGCCGCTTCAAGTTTAATTATGTTTTACATCATCTCTCAGTTTAAGCCTTCAAGCTTGATTGAGGGAGTTTTGATTGTTTTCCTTGGAGCTGCGGTATACTTTGCGGTTCTTTTCCTGCTTAGAGGTTTAAAAATGGATGATCTCAGATACATGAGGATGATTTTGATTGGAAGTTAGTGATTTAGGAAATGAATGAAGACCATCAGCAACCGAAAATAATATAAACAACTCATCGAACGTATGTTCGATGAAGTTGCTCGAAGGTTTGGCAATTATTGCGGCAATGTCGGTACCTTTTTTTGCGATAAAAAGTCACGATATGTCTGTCTATCTTTACTGGACAGCTGTAACAACCGCCTATTTGATTTACATTACGATTAAGAGGTGGTAGAATGAACGTCTTTCTTTACGCATTCGCCGGATATGTTGTTCTGGGAACTGTGATTGCACTGATGGCAATGAAGGGCTTAAAGACGCAGGAAGAGTACTACATTGCCGGCAGAAGGGTTAGCGGTGTTGTTTCAGCTCTCACATATGCTGCAACCACGTACTCGGCTTTCATGATGGTGGGACTCGTTGGACTGAGCTACGCAGGCGGAGTGGGTGCTCTTGGATTCGAGCTTTTCTACCTCGTGGGTACGCTGTTGCTGCTTTCATACTATGCTCCAAAGGTCTGGGAAATGGCAAGGGAAAAGGGATACATAACTCCGGGGGACATGATAGCAGAGAGATACGGCAGAGAAGTTGCGGTTGTGATGTCTTTACTGGCATCTGTAGCCCTTATCCCCTACATTTCAGCTCAGCTAATCGGTGTGGGGTTAATCTTGGATAAAACCTCCGCTATGAGCTTCTCCTACGGCATCGCAGCCTCTGCCATTCTCATCGCACTCTGGGCATTTCTTGGAGGGTTGAGAGGTGTGGCATGGACGGATGCTGTCCAGGGAGTTTTCATGCTGCTGATGGCAACTGCAGCTATTTTCTGGGTTCACAACAACGGCTTTGCTGAAAAAGACTTCTTTGCAGAGGTTACAAGACTTGGAGAACTGCTTGTTGTTCCGAACAGTTTCTGGACACCATTAAAATTCATTTCTCTCACACTCCCATGGTTTTTCTTTGCTTTGACAAATCCTCAGGTTTTTCAACGCCTTTACATTCCAAAGGACAGAACATCTCTGAGGAGGATGGTGGTGCTCTTCGGATTCTTCGGTCTGGTTTACACAGTCATAGTCACACTTATCGGACTTGAGCTGAGAACAATGACAGAAATGGGAACATTTCCGAGAGTTGGAGACAGAGATGCGGTAACTCCAACCCTGCTGAGCTTAATGCCCCCCGTACTTGGTGCAGCAGTTTCTTTAAGCATATTTGCAGCGGCAATAACAACAGCAAACTCCATAGTTTTAACCCTCTCCTCCATGATTTCGAGAGATCTTTTTGGAAGCGAGAGAGTCGGAACGGGAAGGTTACTAATCGTCCTGTTAACACTTGCCGTAACCTTCTTCGCATACTCAAGGCCGAATTACATAGTTGAGCTGAGCGTTCTTAGCTCAACGATTCTTCTTGCCCAGCTTCCATTGATTCTCGGAGTTTTTCACTTTAAGGGAGGGGCAAAATTCACGGGGATTTCAACACTCATTGCGGGTTTTGCCACAGCAATTATACTCAGCTTTGCAAAGCTCTCACCGCTTGGAATTCCTGCATCGATCTGGACATTCATAGTTTCGTTCACCGTATTCTTCGCAGCTTCAAGATTTGATAGGTGACTTCCACATTTTTGGATAGACACCTCTCTCCATCATAACTCTCTGAATATCAGCGGCAACTCCCTTTTTCATCCTGTAAATTTCCTCCGCATCCATCAAAGCCTTTCCAATAGCCACCAGCTCATTTTTCAGCGTGAAAATTGCAACAGTGCCATCCTTTTTTACGCTCTTCTCAACGTAAGCTACCCCTCTCACAGATAAATTCGCTCCGTGACATATTGCATCAACTGCCGAGTCCTTGATCACAATTTTTGGTAAATCTGCAGCGGCAACCTCCATTGGTTTTATTATTTCCCTCAGATATTTCTCCTCCCCCTCCTCTTTCCAGACAACGTAGGCGTCAAGCAAATCTTGCAGAGTGTAGCACATGTCCTCCCCAAACCTTCCTGTCCTCGTCCTTCTCAGCTCCTGCATGTGTGCTCCGGTTCCGAGAACTTCTCCGATGTCCCTGCAGAGCTTTCTGATGTATGTTCCTGACTCAGTTACAACTCTGAAAAGAACGTCTCTCCCCTCCATTTCCACAATTTCAATTTCGTAAATTTCCCTTATCCTCAGAGTCTTTTTCACAGCCGACTTTAACGGGGGTCGCTGATAGATTCTCCCGACAAATTTTCTCATCACCCTCTCAACGTCCTCTCTTTTTGCATCTCCGTGAAGCCTCATGAGGCAGATGTATTCCTTGCTTGATTCCTGCAAAAATTTGACCATTTTGGTGGCATTTTCGATGAATACTGGCAGAACACCCGTTACTCTCGGGTCAAGAGTGCCGGCATGTCCTGTTTTGCTCACATTGAGAATTTTTCTTACCCAAACAACAACCTCATGGCTGCTCGGTCCCATTGGCTTGTCAATGCACACCAGTCCCTTTCTGATGTACTCCTCTATTGGCCTTTTTGTGGGGTAGCAGCCATAGCTCTCGTCCGTGCTCGCGTCATCCTTGATGTAGTAGTTTTCCAGCTTCACGTTTACGCTACTTCTCACAACTTTTTAATCTTTAGCTGGATTTTTAAAGTCAAATAAGTTGCTCTGCAAATCAATCGAAAACATTTTAAACGCTATTTTTGTAAAGCTAACGTGAAGTTCAAGTGTGTCCTCTACACATGGGATGAAATTCGAAAGCTATGCAGAGAACTTGCATTGAAGGTGAGGGAGAGCGGTTACAGTCCTGATGTTGTTGTGGCCATTGCAAGAGGTGGCTGGGTTCCTGCCAGAATTGTCTGCGATTATCTTGACATAAGGGATCTTTACAGCGTTAAAGCCGAGCACTGGGATGTGGCGCAGAGAAGAGAAGAGGCAAGGATCACTCAGCCGCTGAATGTTGATGTGAGCGGTAAGAGAGTGCTCATCGTTGATGACGTCGCAGACACGGGAGACACAATCAGTGTGGTTGTTGAGCACGTAAGCAAATACAATCCTGCTGAAATCAGGGTGGCTGTTGTGGACTACAAAAGCACATCAAAGTTCGTACCGGACTACTATGCCGCCAGGATGGAAGCCTGGAGGTGGATAGTCTACCCGTGGAGCATTAAGGAGGAGTTGAGGGAGCTGATCGAAAAGACCAATGCAAAAACTGTTGACGAAGCAGTCAAAGCTCTCAAGGAGGAATTTGATCTTGAAGTTGATGAGGAACTTGTGAGGGATGTCCTCACCGACTGCTGACCTTGGAAAGCTGAAAAAGATTGTTGAGGTCGCAAGGGGTGAAAGAAGAGCAGACTTTGTTATTAAAAACGCTCAAATTGTTGATCTCGTCAACGAGGAGATTTTTGACGGAGACATAGCTGTAGCTGAGGGATTTATAGCTGGAGTGGGAAACTACTCCGGAATTGAAGAGCTTGATGCCTCAGGCTTAACTGCCGTGCCGGGATTAATTGATGCCCACACTCACATTGAGATGTCGATGCTCACGGTAACCGAATTTGCAAGGCTTGTTGTTCCACGGGGCACAACAGCGGTTGTTGCTGACCCGCATGAGATTGCCAATGTTCTCGGTAAAGAGGGAGTAAGGCTGATGATTCACGAAGCAAAGCAAAGTCCGCTGAGGTTTTACTGCATGGTACCTTCATGTGTACCCTCTTCCCCCCTTGAAACTTCAGGGGCGAAAATAGGTGCTGAAGAAATCAGGGAACTTTTGCAGGAGGAAGAGGTCTTGGGGATTGCTGAGATGATGAACTTTCCGGGTGTAATCGGGGCTGAAGAGGAAGTGCTTGAGAAAATCACTCTTGCAAAACTTGTGGATGGTCACGCTCCGGGATTGAGGGGAAGGAAGCTCAACGCTTACATTGCTGCCGGTGCATCATCAGACCATGAAACCACTGCAATTGAGGAAGCCAAGGAGAAACTCAGGCTCGGTATGTGGTTGATGATAAGGGAAGGGTCTGCAGCAAGGAATCTTTCAGCCCTGAAGGATGTTGCGGGAAACAGACACACGATGCTTGTAACTGACGGCGACAGGAGTGTGAGGGATATTGCTGAAGAGGGTTATCTCGACCACGTATTCAGGAGAGCCATCGAGGAGGGTATTGATGAGATTAAGGCCCTTCAAATGCTCACCCTGAATCCAGCAGAATACTTCGGAATCAATGCTGGCCTGATATCCCCATCCAGACTGGCTGATATAGTTCTCCTCAAAGACCTGAGGAAATTTGAGGCAAAGTATGTGTTTGTTGGGGGAAGAAAACCGGAATTCAGAAGCTATGCTCATCCTGAGTGGGTAAAGAGGACAGTTAATGCCAGAAAAATAACTCCCGAGAATATTAAAATGAAGGGAGGGAAAGTGAGGGTCATTGAGGTTTATGACGGTGAGATAGTGACGGGTGAGAGTGTTGAGAACGTTGATGGTGTGGATGTTGAGCGTGACATCCTTAAGGCTGTTGTGGTTGAGAGGCATAATGGAAGCGGAAGAATCGGGAAGGCCTACATCAGGGGTTTTGGTTTAAAAAAGGGAGCCATTGCCCAGAGCATAGCCCACGATGCCCACAACATCGTTAGCGTGGGTGCTGATGATACCAGCATATGCAGTGCTGTGAACAGAGTTATAGAACTGCAGGGAGGGATAGTTGTTGCGGATTCCGGAATAAAGGCAGAACTGCCCCTGCCGGTTGCAGGAATTATGAGCGACGAGAGGGCGGAAGCTGTAATAGAGAAGCTGACAAAAGTTGAGGATGAAATCAGAAAGCTGGGATGCAGGCTGAAATCTCCGGTAATAACCCTCTCTTTTATCGCCCTTCCGGTCATTCCAAAACTGAAGCTCACAGACCTCGGACTGGTGGATGTTGAGGCATTCAAGGTTGTTGAGCTGCATGCTGATTAACGCAATCAATCTCTGGGGAGTAGACCTTTATGTCGATTACGGGTGATTTATCGAGGGCATCAAGCCACCTTACCTTCAACCTGTTTTTCTCAACCTCAAGAACCTCCACAACGCACAATCCTATTGGATTTGGCCTGCTTGGAGAGCGGGTGGTGAAAACCCCCCTCTCCTCATTCTCACCCGGCGGAATCACTCTAAGCTTATCTCTGCTTGCTCTATCCATCCAGTAAAGGACGATGAGATACCTGAAATTCTCAATTTTGTAAAGTCCATCAGCATACTCGTCAAAAATTACTATTTCGGAAACGGCATCCGAGAATCTTCCCTGTCTCGGAGCATCAGAATGGGTTTTGAAAGGTGACTTGACTACTCCAACAGGCTTGAGGTCCATATTCCAACTCTCTCAAAAGTTTTTTATTCTTTTTTGAGCAAAGCAGAGTGATGAAAGTCATAATAATGGCAGGCGGTTATGCAACGAGACTCTGGCCGATAACGAAGACCAAGGCAAAACCCCTGCTTCCGGTTGGAACAAAGAAAATAGTTGACCACGATTACGAAAAGGTGATCAAGTTCAGCTCACCGGTTTTGCTGTCCACAAACAAAAGGTTTGAGGAAGACTTTAGGAAATGGGCTGAGGGAAAGGATGTTAAATTGGTTATTGAGAATACAATGAGGGAAGAAGAAAAGCTGGGGGCTGTGAAGGCACTTGCACAGGTTGTTGAGGGAATTGATGATGACTTCCTCGTTGTTGCGGGGGATAACATTTTCTCATTCGAGCTCGATATGCTTGTAGAGCTTTTTAAAGAGAAAAAAGCACCCGTCACAGCCCTTTACGATGTTGGAGACTATGAGCTTGCGAAGAGGTATGGGGTGGCGGAGCTTGATGGAGGAATCGTAAGGAAGTTCTACGAGAAACCTGAAAAACCACCTTCCACACTCGTTGGAATAGC
>CAZZLE010000004.1:0-3710 GCA_964654595.1 uncultured archaeon
TATTTACCTCAAAGGAGAGTGGGCAGATGCGAAGGGCGAAAAATTTGACTACGTTGGTTCAACAATTTACGCATCCATGCTGCTCTTCCTGATTTACGGTTTTTCCGAATTTTCACTTCCATTTATGCTTCTCGGTATAATTCTTGCCGCAATTTTCGTTGCTTACGAGAACAGACTGGAACAACCAGTCTTTGCCGTAAAACTTCTTCTGAGCAACCTGACATTTTCCCTCTCAAGCCTTGCAGCCCTGCTGAACTACGCAGCAACGTTTGCAGTGGGATTTCTGATGAGCCTTTACCTCCAGTACATAAAGGGTTTTGATGCCCAGACTGCTGGCTTCATTCTTGTCTCGCAGCCAGCAGTGATGGCGATCTTCGCTCCGGTGGCTGGATGGATTTCAGACAGGATAGAGCCGAGGATTGTTGCTTCAGCCGGAATGGGTGTGACAACTCTTTCGCTAATCCTTTTTGCAAGCATTGACAGCAACACTGCAGTAAGCAACGTAATAGCCTACCTCATGCTACTCGGGTTCGGAATAGCTCTTTTCAGCTCTCCGAACACCAATGCAATTATGAGCTCGGTTGAAAGGAAGTTTTTCGGCATAGCTTCTGCCACAGTCGCAACTATGCGTCTTGTCGGGCAAAGTTTGAGCATGGCTCTCGTTATGCTTGTCTTCTCATTGATGATAGGGAGGGTAAATATTACTCCAGAGTACTACGGTGAATTTATCGAATGCTCAAGAGTTGCATTCACGATCTTCGCCGCACTCTGCTTTTTCGGCATTTTCGCATCCTTGGGAAGGGGAAAAATAAGAGGCTAATCAAGCTGCCTAAGAGTGTGAATTATCCGCTGTATTGTAGTTATGAAGCCAAGAGCTGCCACGATCCAGAGCGTTGCAGAATACACGACAACAGCATTTCCACTGGCATGGCCGTATAGCAGGCCAGCCATAATGATTGCAAGCCTCGTATCTCTCCCCCCAATTCCAACTTTGCACTCCGCACCTTCAGCCTCTGCCATCACTCTGGTTATGCTGACTCCAAATGACCCCACCACTGCCATAAAACCCGCAAGCCAGAGTTCTGCAGGGTAAAGGTAAACAATTCCGATAACAACTGCAGCATCAACAAATCTGTCAAAAATTCTGTCGATAAAAGCCCCCTTTCTCGTAACTTTGCCCGTCAGTCTTGCCAGATCACCATCTGTACAGTCAAGAATTTGTGACAAGAAGAGGGCAAGCACCCCCCAGTATACCTCCCCAATTGCAATGATGGCTCCCGCACCCAAACCAGCGATTGTGGCAGTTAAAGTGATAAAATTTGGAGAAACACCCGTTTTAGAGAGAACCATTGCAAGAGGCCTGGAAAACCTTCTGTAAACAAGATCTGTCAGCAGATACTCCCATTTAATTTAAATCACCTCCCGGCGGGTAAAGTTAAATAACACTCCTTTTTAAGATTTTTCATGGAGGCAGTGATACTCGCTGCAGGCTTCGGTTCACGATTGGGACACCATACTCTCGAGATACCAAAAGCTCTCCTAAAAGTTGGAAGAAAACCGCTAATCCACCACACAATCCAGACTCTGATGGAAAACGGGATAAATGATTTGATAGTTGTTACTGGACACAAAGGATACGTTCTGAGAGACTATCTTTCACATTTTGACCTCAACTTCAAATTCGTGCACAACAGCCTGTACAGGAGAACCAACAACATCTACAGCCTTTACCTCGCAATGGAGCATGTTACCAGTGACTTTTACATCCTGAACTCTGATGTGCTCTTCCACCCGGACATCTTTCAGAAGCTACACTCATCCACGAAAGAGAACCTGATTCTGTCAGTTGATGATTTTAAAGAGCTCGGAGATGAGGAAATGAAGGTAAAGATCGAGAATGGAGTTGTGAAGAGGATAAGCAAGCAGCTGGATCCTTCAGAAGCGGATGGTGAGTACATAGGCATCGCAAAGGTTAAGGATAACGTTGTTGATGAACTCTACAACCACGTTTCAAAAGTTATTGAGAAAAAGGGAGGGAGAGTGTTTTACGAGGAAGCTTTTCAGTCGATGATGGATGATGACATTGCTGTTTACTACGAATCCACAAATGGCCTGCCTTGGATTGAAATAGACACTCCCTCAGACCTTATGAGGGCAAGACACGAAATTTACCCGAAAATTGAGGCCCGGCAAGTCTAAAACCATAAGATTGCAAAAGGCGAAGTGATTTAAAAAAGCAGCAGTTCTCAAAATGCTGGTTAATGAACCTTTAGCGGTAGAAGTAAGAGAGACAAAACTTCCGTCAGTAACCGGAGTTAACTGACGAAGGGGATTTCAGGCCGAGTTTCATCTTTTAAGCCCCTTTCTCAACCGCTCAAGGTTCTCCCAAACTCTGTCAAGTTCTGCAATAAGCTCTGTAACTCTGTCTATGTTTGAAATTACCCTCTCAAAGACTTTATCTCCAAGCTTATCGTTCAGCTCACAAAATGCTCTTGCCGCTGCTAAGGGATTTCTTATTCTGTCCACCAGGTAGGAGACAAGCCTTATGTTCTCGCCAATCTCTTCAATTAGCTTCCTCCTCTCCGTCACATCTCTCGCAATTCCATGAATGGCAACAACCTCTCCATTTTCAATCACAGGATGTGAAACAATTTCAACCCATGCTAAAATACCGTTCTCAGTCCTAACAGGCAGCTCGAATGGTTCCGTGGGTTTTCTGGTTTCGACAATTTCCCTTATCTTTTCTTTAACAAAGTTGTGGTATGATTCAGGAACCACATCCCAAACTGTGAGGTCACGATTCCCTACACGACCAAAAAACTCCAGAGCCTTTTTGTTCACCTTTTTGAAGTTTCCTTCGAGATCGTGAACGTAAAGGAAGTCATTGGTGCTGTTCCACAGGTATTCATAACTTTCCAGAGCCTTCCTGAGCTCATACTCCATCCGCTTTCTTTCTGTTATATCTCTCACGAACTCAACAACCATCTTAACTTTCCCATCCTCAACGAGAGGATAGCAAAACAGCTCCAGCCATTTCACATCAGACCCTTCCGGCCCTGGAACCACTCCGCTTTTCATCTCGCCGCTTTTAATGGCCTCAACTGCTGGGCAGTTCTCGCATGGTTCACTGCGGTTATGGTATGCTTCGTAGCACTTCTTACCCACCACCCCACCGTACCACTTCTCCATTGCGTGATTGACCATTATAACGTTCATGCTGTTATCAAGAACCCTGATGCCATCCTGTATTGCGTTGAAAACAGCTTTAATAAATTCTTTTTCCCTCCTGACCTCTTCAGTTCTCTTTTCGACCATTCTTCCCAGATAAGCATTCATGATGAGAGCAAAAAGCAATACTGCAAAGAGGGCTGCCAATGTTCGGTAAACCCAGTCAGGAATAAACTCAACCTCCTGCCTTAGCCATCTGTGAAGAGACTGGTAGTATATCGAGCTCTGGTCGGACTTCATGGCAGAGAGGTGCTCATCAATCTTTTCAAGCACAGCATCATCTTTTCCAGCAAACCTCAAATCTACTGGAGCAAAAACCAGTACACTCTCCAAAAGCCCATAATTTCTGGCATAAAGGGAGGCATAAATTCTCGAAACAACTCCTGCATGCGCCCTTCCTGCAATTACTTCATCAATAACATCTTTGTAGTCACCCTCAATTTCAATAATCTGACATTCGACATGAAATGCATCAATCAGCT
>CAZZLE010000005.1:0-3925 GCA_964654595.1 uncultured archaeon
GGCGTATCAAAAACCGCAACTATGAATTTCATTATGTAAGAAGTTACGAAGATCTCAACGATGACCTCCCACGGGAAAACCTGCTCCCAGAATACGCCAAAGCCGACAAATGCTATCCATGTAAAAACTGCATTGTCGATAAGCTGTGAAACCATCGTCGATGCATTGTTCCTCAGCCAGAGAAATCTGCCCCTCGTTCTTCTTTTCCAGAAATCAAATGCCCAGACATCATGCAGCTGTGAAACCAGGTAGGCTGTCAGACTTGCAACCGTTATTCTCGGCATGATGCCAAAAATCTGCTCAAGCGCGGGACTGAGAGTGTCGCTTTCGTGAGGTATAAAGGCCAGGCAGATCTGCATGAGCAGTGTAAAGATGATGAGGGTAAAGAATCCAACCTGAACAGCTTTTTTAGCCTCCCTCTTTCCGTAATTTTCGCAAAGTATGTCAGTAACAAGGAACGTTGTTCCGTAAACAATGTTTCCCATCGCAGTAACAAGACCGAAAAACTCTATCGTTTTCATCACCTGAATGTTTGCCAGAATTATCGCCATTGCTGTCCATGCATAGAGACCAATTCTGCCAAAAATTCTGTAGGCTATGATTATTCCCGTAAAACTCGTAAGCAGCATCACAAACCACAGCAGCTCGTTGTGCATGGCTGAAAATTGCAATTCCGATGTAAAAAAGTTGTGAATGCGGGATTGAAGATAAACGAAATATTTAAATACGTTTATGCTCATAGTAATAGTAATTATGTGGTTGAATGACCCCGAATCTTTATGGAAGATTATTGAAAACTCCCTGGTTGGGGTAATAATATTTGACAAAAATTTGAAAATAAAGTACGTTAACAGGATTGTGGAATCCGCCACCGGTTACAAAAAAGAGGAAATTTGCGGAATGAATGCCTTTGAACTCGTTGCTCCTGAACACCTTGAGAAAATTGCCAATGGATACAGGAAAGGAATAGAAGGCAAACCTGTTTTTCTTGAAATCTGCTACATAGCCAGGAACAAAAAGAGAAAGTGGGTCTGGGGATACGTGTTACCAATGAAACTCGGCAATGAACTGATGGGAGTTAGCAACTGGATAGACATAACCCCATACAAAGAATACCAGAGCAAGCTGAAGGAGAGCGAGGAGTTTCACAGATCGCTGATTGAAAAATCTCTCGCCCCGGTTCACATAATCCAGGAAGGTAGAATCATTTATGCAAACGAATCATTTGAAAAATTAGCGGGTTACAGAAAAGAGGAGCTTTATTGCATGGAAAATTTGGAAGAATTCATTCATTCGGAAGACAGAAAGAAAGTTCTCAGGCTGTACAGAGAAATTGAATCGGGTGAAAAGGAAGCTGAAGATATCAGTTTCAGAATAATAACAGGAAGCGGAGAGGTCAGGTGGGTTACTGTAAGGCTTGTGAGAATAAACTACCAAGGCAAACCTGCAGTGGCTTCGACAGCCTTGGACACGACCGAAACCCACAATCTGGCAAATGAGCTTAAGCTCAAGAACGAGTACCTCTCGCTGTTAAACAAAATGCTCAGGCATGATATTCTCAATGACCTGACCGTCATAAAGGCAGCAATCGAGCTTAATGATGAGAGGCTGCTTAAAAAAGCCCTTTCAAAGGTGGACAGAATTTCAAGGATGATCTATGAGGCCAGAAACCTTGAGATTGCCGGAGACGTTAGAAGGGAAATCGACCTCGCCGAGGTTGTGAGAGAGGTGGTCGGGAATTTTGAGGATGTGAACATTGTGCTGAAACTTGAGGAAGTTAAGGTGTTCGCAAATGATGGAATAAAAACTGTCGTCTTCAACCTCGTGAACAATGCCATTAAGCATTCTGGAAAAGAAAATGTGGAAATTGTTGTGGAAACTCGTGCTGAAAACGGGTGGGGAGTTCTTGTTGTAAAGGATAACGGAAAGGGAATTCCCGAAGAGTTAAAGGACAAAATTTTTGAGGAAGGCTTCACTTCAGGATCAGGCACCGGAGTGGGTCTTTTTATTGTTAAGAAGATGGTCGAGCTTTATGGAGGCAGCATAGAGGTCAGGGACAACGAGCCAAGCGGTGCGATGTTCATTGTAAGACTGCCAAAAAAATTTACAGAACGACGTGCTTGATGTGATCCGGAATATCCTCATCCCCTTCATAACCAAGAGCTTTATCAACTGCATGCCTCGCTATGTAGCCGCCAATATGGAGAAGGGTTTCGTCGTATTCATTGTCTCTCTCCATGCTTGCAGTGCACGGATAGCTGTGGTGGGCTTCGGCAACAACATTCCAGAGTTCTCTCATCCTACCTTCTTTGACTTCACTGAAGTCGAATCCCCTAAGCTTTACACCAATGTAGTAAGCACATCCGCAAGGCTGGGATCTTGAGATTCTGACGTAAGCCCTGCCATCTTCCAGCAACTCAATCTCGAACTCCGGATAGCCGATTCTCATCTCCTCAATCATTCTGTTGATTACCGGATGCTCCTTCCCTGGCCTCAAGTTGCAGAATGGTTTGGGAGCGGAGAACTCAATACCGAGTTCATCACACCTCTCCTTTATCTGCCTTGCCAGTCCTGGAGAGCACCACCTCGGTTCCTCAACAGGGACAATGAGAGCCCTGACTTTCCCCGACAGCTTCTCGGGAAGCACAGCAAGAACATCTGGATGAAGGTTGATTGCAACAGCAATATCAGCTTCCGGAATGACCTTGGGCAGAAAGTCTTCGGCATTTTCTATGAAGTCTGGCATCGTTTTTGGATCTGGCATGGAAAAAACTGCGATCAGGTTCCTGGAGAAGTTGTAGAGTCCCTCCTTGCACTGAGTGCAGCCATCAATTCCGCACGCCCCGTAAGAGGGACAGGAGTTGGGATAGTTCATCAGATTTGCCACAAACCTTTCCCCGAAAAATCCATGCTGAAATACTATCAGCTTCAGATCTGACCTGAACATGAAACTGAAATTGGCTGAGAAAATATAATTATTTCCCCGAATAACTTTGACAATTAAACAAACAGGCTAACCTCTACCTCCCTGAACTTTCTGTAGTGCTCAACTATCGTTCTACCGTCAATGAAAGGTATGCCCTTCTCCTCAGCATACTCCATTGCCTTCTCCTTTTTCAATGCTTTTCCAGTCTCAGCATCAAGCATCTCGCAGATTGCAACTGCTGGAGCAATCCCTGCCATCTCTGCCAGAGCAACGCTTAGCTCTGTCTGCCCAACTCTCTCATAGGTCAGATTCTCCGCAGCTCTCAGCAGCGCAACATGTCCCGGACTTCTGAACTCTCTGCCAAAATCTACTTTTTTGCCCATCATCACCTCATCAACGACCTCACCAATTCTCCTTATCGTCAGAGCCCTGTCGATGTCTGTTATTCCGGTAAATGTATCTCTGTGATTCACCCAGAGGGAAAAAGAACTTCTTGAGTCATACTTTATGTCATCCGCATCTGCAACTTTCTTTATTTCAGGCATTTTTTCACTTGCAACCCTTAAAACGTCATGCATGAACGGCAATCCGAGCTTCTTTGCTGCAACAGGATGTACTGCAACGCAGATCAGACCCCCTCCATCGATTCTCATCATCGCAACATCTTCTTTCTTAACATGAATTGCCGGGATTGCTATATCCGTCTCGCCCTCCCTGTCTTCAAAGTCATAAATCAGAACGGGTGAACCCTTCCTGAATGCCCTCAACGACTCTTCAAAGTCGAGTATCATAAAATCACCTCCACTTCCACAGTATCCCCGTCCTTCAATCCGAGCTTATCTCTAAGCTTTACGGGGGAAATTACCTCAAGGATTTCTGATGGGTAGTGTGTCCTTTTCGGAATCACAACCGCACCATCAAAATTTTCAATCCTGCACCTGAATGCCTTAACCTCTCCGAATGTTCTGTCCTCTGTCGAGAATCCTTCAATCAGAATTC
>CAZZLE010000006.1:0-3932 GCA_964654595.1 uncultured archaeon
CGCTGCTGCACTTCATCGGACTTATCTTTTTCCTTACCCTGTCGACAAGAATTTCTGCCCCTCCTCCTGGAAGTGAATCCAGTCCGGCTTTCTTAAGCCTTGAAAGCACTTCTTCGTAACTGACTCCTTCCATCTTTGAGAGAAAAACTATTTCCGGAGGAGAGAGACTGTGCAGGTGAATTTCAGGAAAAACTTTCTTTATCCTGGAGAAAAGGCTTTCAAACCACTCAATACCCAGTTCTGGATTCAAACCACCCTGAAGCATTATCTGCGTGGCTCCAGCATCAACGGCTCTCGCAACTCTCTCCAAAATCTGGTCATGTGTCAGTGTAAAACCATTCTTTCTCGCATAAAATGCGCAGAACTTGCACTTAGAAATGCAGACATTCGTGTAATTTATGGTCGCATCTACGACAAACGTGACTACCCTTCCACATTTCTTTTCAACGATTTCATTTGCAATTTTTCCGAGTTTTGGTAAAGGCATGCTGAAGAGTTCAGAGCAGTTCATACTCAGTACACATCTCCCTGAACACTTCAACGGATTTTCTTTCCTTACTTCCAAGCTCGTGGATCAGAGTAGAGAAATAGTGCTCAAGAAACTCGGCCGGAAGTTTGAACTTCTCACTCGCAATCCTGACGATCTCTTCCATGTTCTCTCTCCCCCAGCGAAGTGAAGCGATTAAGTCTTCATCAATTCCATCCACCCTTGAAACTGCTATCCCAAATACCGCAGGAAGGCCGGTTATTTCCTTCCACTCCTCCCCAATGTCCATCAAAACTCTGAAACGCATTCTGGCCTTTATGGCCTCATCCCCTATAACAAGCGCATGCTCGAAGTTTTTCAGCATCTCTTCAACGCGGCAGTTGCACACAACCAGTTTGTTAACCAGACCCTTCTCTTCTTTTATAATCCTCATCATATTTGCCGAGGTCATTGAATTTCCAGTAATTGCAACAGGAGAGTCATCGAGTCTTTTCTTTTTTGAAACCACAATGACGCTGTAGACTTCTCCATCAGAAGCAACACAGAATTTTCTTGGCTCATACCCCTTTCTTATCAGCTCAAAGGTCGGGACCGGGGCATAGGATATTTCTCCCATTTCAAATAGTTCCGCAAGAATCCTTGGCGATCCCTCCACTATCTCGTATTTACCTTCCTTTTCCAGCTTGTAGTATGGCATGAAGTTGTTAACAAACCCGAACTTCCCGATCCTCATAAATCCTCAGAACGTTGAAATAGGCGTCCCTTTCTGCAGGAATTTTCCCTGCATTTCTTATTATTCTTGATATTTCTTCAACGCTTAAACCCACTGGAGTTTTAGCACCTGCAGAATGGGCTATTCTTTCCCTTACAACAGTTCCATCCAGGTCATTTGCACCGTAGTGTAACGCAACTTCGGCAACTTCAAGACCGAGCATCACCCAGTATGCTTTTATTCCTCTGAAATTATCCAGTGCTATTCTGGATACTGCTATCGTCTTGAGAATATCCAGAACAGATGGACCCCTGCCATAATCCGTTCCCACGGGATGAAAGGGTAATGGAATGAACGCCAGAAATCCCCCCGTTCTTTCCTGAAGCTTTCTCAACCTTTTCAGATGCATTGCTCTGTGTCTCAGACTTTCGATATGTCCAAAAAGCATTGTGGCATTGCTTTTCAATCCGAGCTGGTGGGCTATTTTCATAACTCTGAGCCACTCCTCGCTCGAGCATTTTCTTGGGCAGATTTCTTTTCTGACATTGTCAACAAGAATTTCTGCCCCTCCTCCTGGCAGAATCCTCAATCCAGCATCTTTAAGCCTTGAAAGAAATTCTCTCACACTCATTTTCTCTTTCCTGGAATAGTAATGAACTTCCGCTGCAGTTAAGGCCTTTATTGTAGCCGTGCATTGTGAGGAGATTCTTCTGAATATCTCCTCAAAGTATTCCACCCCAAGTTCCGGATTGTGGGATCCAACTATGTGCAATTCCTTTGCTCCCTGCCTTGCAGCGGAGATAGCTTCCGATACAACCTCTTCAACTGAAAGTGTAAAAGGATCTTTCCTGTGGTAAGCACAGATTCTGCACCTTGTCTCACAAACGTTGCTGTAGTTGATGTGAGCGTTGATCGAAAAGGTCACTATTTCATTTTTTTCGATAACAGAACCGAGTTCATGAAGCTCCATTTTGAATAGTTCCTCTATTTCCTTAACCTTCATCTCAACACATCCAGCGGGGGTTTTTTCAAAAATCCCTTGTTTTCAGCCATTTCAAAGAGGGTTTCAATGGCTTTCTCGACTTTCTCCGGCATTTCCAGAGTGTAGCTGTTAACGTACATTTTAATGAACTTTGCAAGCTTCTCTATTTCAAGACCTCTGGAAAACATCTTGGCGTAATCCAGAGCCTCCTCAAAATTCTCAACTGCATACTCAACACTCATTCTCATCGCTCTAAGAAAAGATTTCTGAACTTCTTCATCTATGCTCCTCTTGATGGCATTTACACCCAAGGGAAGTGGCAGATTCGTTATAGAGTTCCAGAGCTCAAAGAGATCCATTATCTTTTTCAACCCGTACTTCTCATAGCTTAGCTGAGCTTCATGTATCAAAAGACCCGCATCTACTTTTCCAGAAACAACAGCATCCGGAATCTCGTCAAATCTCATCTCAACAGTTTTTGCCTCACAAAAAAGCTTCAGAAGGAGTGTTGCGGTTGTTAACTTTCCGGGAACCGCTATTATAGCATTTTCCGGATCAATTTTCTCCCTTGCAACAACTACCGGTCCGTAACCATCCCCAACGCTTGCTCCAGTGCTTAGAATTCTGTACCTGTCAGCGACAAATGCATAAGCATGAACTGAGATGGCGGTGACATCGTAAATTCCACTCATGGCTTTAAAATTCAGGGTCTCTATGTCTTCGATGATACTTTCCAGCTCGAATGTTAAGGGAATTTTATTATTCAGCATTGCATAAAACATGAAAGCATCATCCGCATCGGGTGTGTGAGCAACTCTTAACAGCATGTCAGGTGTTTTTTGTGAGGGGTTAAAAGCTTTAAGGTCTGATTGTGGAAATGAGAAACAGATGAAAACGCAGTTTTCTCATTAATCCTCAGCCACTGATCTCAATGCAGAATATGAAAAAATTAAAATTAAACCCCAAACTCAACCCTTAATACCCTTCAGCTTCTCAATAAGTTCCGGAACAACCTCAAACAGATCCGCCACAACGCCATAGTGTGCAACACCGAATATTGGAGCTTCAGGATCCTTGTTGACTGCGATGATCAGCTCGCTGTCCTTCATGCCCATCACATGCTGGAATGCACCGCTTATGCCAAGAGCAAGATAGAGCTTGGGCTTAACGACCTTACCTGAAATTCCAACCTGCCTGTCTTTCGGCAGCCATCCATTGTCTATGACCGGCCTGCTTCCTGCCACAACACCGCCAAGAAGAGAGGCAAGCTCCTCGGCAAGCGGTATATTTGAGGCATCCTCAATTCCTCTTCCAACTGAAACTATTATGTCAGCCTGTGCAATGTCAACCTCTCCGACTTCAGGCTCAACATACTTTATGAACTTCCTCCTCGACTCCCTGCTCGGCTTTATTCCTGCATCAACTATCTCTCCACCAACCTCCACTGCTTCTTTGAACACACCCTGCCTTACTGTCAGAACAGCCGGAGTTGAATTCAGCTTCAGATCAACCATCAGCTTCCCCTGCATCAGATACCTTGAAACCTTGGTTCCATCAACCGCAACAACATCTGTGACTATCGGTGCATTCATCTTTGCTGCCAGGTATGGGGCAAACTCTCCACCCTGAGCTGTGTTGCCCACAAGAATCAGATCCGGCTTCTCTCTATCAGCAAGCTGCAGGAGAACATCAACGTAAAGATCCGGTGTGTAGTTTTCAAGGCTCTCATCCTCTATCTTCCAGACTCTGTC
>CAZZLE010000007.1:0-8145 GCA_964654595.1 uncultured archaeon
TGCAGGTCTGAGATGGCTGAACAGTCTGACCTCAACTTCATCCCCTTCTTCAAGCATGACAACATTCTCAGGAATCTCAACAAAGCCGTCAGTGAAGGCAAAAGCAGTCACCGCCCCGCTGTACGAACCGCTGACAGGATAGGCTGAATAACCCTCAGCACCCTCCACAACATTTACCGGCAGGTACTCCCTTCTCCCCTCTGCTGAGAAAACTTTCATTGCAAGATTTGCTCTCAGCTTTACCATCTCATCTTCTGCTAACCCCGCCATTTCTCTTATTATCGGTGCCACCATAACTTCAAAAACCGTCATGGCAGATGTAGGATATCCGGGCAGTCCGAAAACAGGCTTTGAATCACTCACAGCAATAATGGCAGGTTTTCCGGGTTTTATGGCAATACCGTGCACCAGAACACCCGGTTCGAATTCATCCAGAATACGGTACATCACATCGCCAGCTCCGGCAGAAGTGCTCCCGCTTGTTAAAACAATGTCCGCTTCTCTGAGAGCTTTATCAATCATTCTGCGCATCTCCGCTTCATCATCTCTTGCAATGCCCATTAAAATCGCTTCACCACCATTTTCCTCAACCGCTGCAGCAAGGCTGTAGGAATTTACATCGTATATCTTTCCCTCCATTAACTTCTCTCCTGGCCTTATCAGCTCGTTTCCAGTTGAGATTATTGCCACTCTCGGCTTCCTGTACACCTCAACCTCCCCTATACCGCATGCAGCCATGACTCCAATTTCTCTGTGTGTCAGCCTTGAACCCTCTCTGACCAGCAGTTCTCCTGCCATTACATCGCTTCCAGCGTACATAACGTTCTCTCCCGGAGAAACTGGCTTCAGCACCTCTATCCTGTCTCCTCTCCTCCTCGTGTACTCAACCATCACCACAGCATTTGCACCCTTTGGCATCATAGCCCCGGTGGCTATTTCCGCTGCCTCACCTCTGTCAATCTCTATTTCCGGCTTTTTTCCAGCCTCAATCACCCCAACAACCTTTAAAATGACTGGGCTATCCTCCTCAGCTGTGAATGTGTCTTCAGCTCTAACCGCATAGCCGTCCATTGTTGCTCTGTCAAAAGGCGGGACATCGGTGATGGCATAAACATCCCTCGCAAGAACCCTTCCTGCAGCAAGGTGAATCGGAACTTTTTCAACCGCTCTTTTGGGAGTGAAGTGGTTTAAAAGCAGCTTTCTCGCTTCATCAATCGATACCGCATCTCTGAAAACCTTCCTCATTCGAACACCTCGGTTACATCCCTTAAAAGCGTAACCTCTACCTCCTCACCCTCTTCGTAACCTTCTCTTTCCTCAGGCACAACAAGCAGGGCATTTGCTCTTACAAAAGAACTTAGAACTCCTGAACCCGAAATTCTTATCGGGTAAACTTTTCCATCTTCCCAGAGAACTCTTACGTTTCCTCTCACCCCTAACTCTGACGGAACTCTCCCCTGCAGAATTCCTCTCTGTCTGCTCCACTTTCTTGCAACAATTTTAACATTCATCATCCTGTAGAGGGCGGGAATGGTAAAGGTGTAAAAACCGAGCAGGGCTGCTGCAGGGGAGCCTGGAAGCATAAAAATCGGTTTTCCATCCACCAAACCGGCTGCAGTTGGCATTCCGGGCTTCATCGAAACGCCGTGAAATACCAACTCCCCCATCTCTTCGACAACCTCCGGAACGAGGTCTCTGGAACCAACAGAAGTCCCTCCTGTTATCACAACCGCATCAAACCTCAGGGCTTTGCAGATTTTATTTCTTATCTCTTCAACCGAGTCTTTTGCAATTCCAAGCGAAATTGCTTCAAATCCAAACTCAAGAAGGGCGTTGCAGATCATTGGATTGTTGGAATTGTATATTTTTGCACCTTCAATTTTCTCACCAACCTCTGCGAGCTCGTTTCCGGTAGTGATAACAGCCACCCTTGGTTTCCGGTAAACCCTTACCCTCTCAATGCCAAGTGATGCAATCACCCCCGCATCCTGAGGCTGGAGTATCTCTCCCTTTCTCAGTACAACCTCGCCCTCTTTTATGTCTTCACCTCTCCTCGAAACGTTTTTCAATGGCGTAACAGCCTTCAGAATTTCAATGAAGTTGCCATTTACTCTCGTGTGTTCGAGCATGACGACAGCATTGGCTCCTTCAGGCATCATTGCCCCCGTCACTATCCTGACCGCCTTCCCCTGCTCAACCTTCACTTCAGGCACCTGTCCTATCTCAACGCTACCCGCAAGCTCGAGCATGATTGGATTGCTGACAGAAGCGCCAAAAGTGTCCTCAGCTTTTACAGCGTAACCATCCATCGCTGCTCTGTCAAATGGCGGAATGTCAAAACCCGCAACAATATCTTCAGCCAGAACCCGGTTTGTAAGGTTATAAACGTCAGCCTCCTCAATTTCAAGGGCTTTTATCCTGCCAAGCAACCTTTTAAGGGCATCATCAACTCTCTCCCTCTTCCAGAATCCCTTCTCCCTGAACATTATGCATTGCTGTGCAGAACGGTATAAAGCTGTTGCCTTTTACGGAAAAGTAATTTTACCCGCATCCAACATTCCCCGATGAAACAGTTAATACTGGCCCTTGACGTTCTTAATGAAGAAAAAGCCCTTGAATTAGCGGAAAGAGTAAAGGAATACGTGGACAGAATAAAGGTCAACTATCCCCTCGTTCTCTCTGCTGGTATAGGAGTGATGAGGAAACTATCAAAAATTAAACCCGTTATTGCAGATTTCAAGATTGCCGATATCCCCTACACGAGTTCCCTGATTGCGAAAATTGCCTTCGAAAATTCTGCAGAATCCGTGATTGCACACGGCTTCGCTGGCAGCGACACGCTCAAGGAAATCTGCAGAGTGGCTGAAGAGTATGGAGGAAAGGTTTATGTCGTTACGGAGCTGAGCAATCCTGGGGGAGAGGAGTTCATGAGTGCCGTGTCGCTGAAAATCGTTGAGAAGGCCAGAGAAGCCGGTTGCAGCGGACTTATAGCTCCATCAACGAGGATTGAGAGGCTGAGAGAGATAAGAAAAGCTGCGAGAGATATGGAAATCCTCAGCCCCGGAATAGGCGCTCAGAAGGGCAGTTTTGAGGCTTTAAGATATGCAGATGGAATTATAGTTGGGAGGGGAATTTATGAATCAAGAAATCCTGCAGAAGAGGCCAGAAAGTTCAGAGAACTCCTCCAAATTTGAGCTTGTCGCCTTTGACCTGGATGGTACGCTAATAGAGCTTAACATACCCTTTGATGAAATAAGGAAAGCACTAGGAATTGAGAGGGGATTTATTCTGGAGTCGATAATGGAGGAGAAAGATAGTCAGAGAAGGCAGGAAATGCTCAGAATTCTTGAAAGTTATGAGTTAATGTGTGCGATGAAGGCAAAACCGGCTTACTACGCTGTTGAGCTTGTTAATGGTCTTAATGCTGTAAAGGGTGTGATTACGAGAAACAGCAGAAGGAGCGCCGAGATAGTGGCTGAAAGGCTCGGTTTCGACTTTGATTTCATCATTGGAAGGGAGGATGCGGAACCAAAACCCTCCCCTCAACCGCTCATTCTTGCGTTGAAGATGTTTGATGTCAGACCTTCAAGGGCACTGATGGTTGGAGACTTCCTCTTTGACCTCCTTTCAGGAAAAGCTGCCGGAGCAAAAACTGCCCTGATACTGACGGAAAGAAACAGGGAGATGGCAAAGTCTTTTATCCAGCATGCAGATTACGTTTTTGAATCCCTTAAAAAGCTTGCAGATTTCCTTGGGGTGAGGTGATGGAGAAAATCCCGAAAAGTCATCCAAGGTACACGTCACTTGTAACAAGGGAGAAGCTGGTTGAAGGGGTAAAGTCAGGCGTTACTGCAATTCAGGGACTGATAGCTCACGGTAGAGGTGAGGCCTTTGACTACATTCTTGGCGAAAAAACGAGAGACTTCGCTCTGAAAGCTGAGAGAGCGGCGGTAGCTTTAATGCTCCTTGCAAAACATCCTGTTATCTCTGTAAATGGTAACACCGCTGTTCTGGTTCCCGAGGAAACGAAAAGGCTTGCAGAACTCGTGAATGCGAAGATTGAAATTAACGTTTTTCACCACTCATCTGAGAGAGTCGAGAAAATCAAGAACTACCTTGAGAAGTATGGAATGGAGGTTCTTGCAGCAGGCGATGCTGAGCTTGAAGGACTCGAATCGGCGAGAAGAATAGTTGATAGCAGGGGAATACTTGTTGCTGATGTAGTCCTTGTCCCCTTGGAGGATGGAGATAGATGCGAGATTCTGAAGAGGCACGGGAAGAAGGTTATAGCTGTTGACCTGAATCCTCTTTCCAGAACCGCCAGAATGGCTGACATCACAATCGTTGACAACATAATAAGAGCCTTTCCCAAAATGGTTGAGATTGCTGAAGAGATGAGAGGCTGGGAAAAGAAAAGGCTGAGAGAAATTGTTGAGAATTACAACAACTCAGAGGTTCTTGCTGAAGCTGTGGAGGAGATCGTGGGTTACTTGAAGAAAGTAAAGGAAGAGATGCTCAGTCCTTGAATTTCCTGTTTATTATGTAGAATGTTGCTGTTCCAGTAGCAATTAGCTCTCCATCTTCATTTCTCACCTCTCCGTAGCCGACAGTGACCTTGGAGCCTATGTGCACGGGCATTCCCACGCCCACTATCTTTCCCTCTGCAACCGGTCGAATGTAGTGGATGTTTAGCTGTGCAGTTACAGCAGTCTTTCCCATTTTAATCACCTCTCTGTTGACGTTCAGACCTATAGCAGAATCGAGAACGCTTGCTATTGCCCCTCCATGAGCAGTGCCGAGAGCCTGAAGATGTTTGTTTTTATCAATTTCCATCTCAACAACGACTCTGTCCCCAAGCACTTTTGGAGTCATGCCGGTAAGCCTGTACCACGGAGCAGAACCGACAATGCTGAGGATTTCCTCATACTCGTTCATAGAATTTTCTGGGAGTGAAATTTTAATAAATTTTTGATTGCATTGTTCATCCGGCAATCTCTTGCAATTACGGAACGAGTCTGTGTCTGTCCCTCGGAAACAGAGCGGCTTCTCTAACATTTTTCAGCCCGAGCATGGACATGATGAGCCTTTCCGCCCCAAGTCCCCAGCCCGCATGAGGTGGCATGCCATAACGGAAGGCTTCGAGATAGAAGCCAAAGCTCTCAGGTTCCAGTCCCTTGGATTTTATGCTCTCCACGAGTTTATCGTAGAGGTGTATTCTTTGCGCACCGCTTGAAAGCTCAAGCCAGTCATGCATCAAATCGAAACTCTTGCTGATCTCGGGTCTGTCATCATAGGGCATGGCGTAAAATGGCTTTGATACGGTGGGCCAGTCAGTGATGAAATAAAGCCCCCCGATCTCCTCTCCAATCAGCTTTAGCGAGGTGGTGCTTAAGTCTTCACCCCACGGAATTTCTTCACCTTTCCTTGCAGCAATTTCTCTTGCCTCATCGTATGTTATCCTCTGGAATGGCAGTTCAGGAATTTCAAGACTTATTTCGAGCCAGTTTAAATAGCGCTCGCATTTTTCCGCAACATCAACATAAACTCTGTGAATCAGCCTTTCCAGAACATCCATTACACCATTATGATCGGTAAAGCTCATCTCGATGTCAATTGATATCGCCTCGTTGAGGTGACGGGTTGTGTTGTGCTCCTCTGCCCTGAATATGGGCCCTATCTCAAATACTTTCTCAAAACCTGCAGCCATAAGAACCTGCTTGTAAAGCTGCGGGCTCTGGTTTAGGAAAGCCTCCCTCTCGAAGTAGCTGATCGGGAAAAGATCCGTACCTCCTTCCGTTGCGGTTGAGACTATTTTTGGAGTATGAACTTCTATGAAACCCTCCTTGGACAGGAACTCTCTGATACTCTGCATGACCTGATGCCTTATTCGGAAAATGGCCTGAACTCTGGGTCTTCTCAGGTCCATGAAGCGGTGATCAAGGCGTGTGTCAAGTTCTGCCGGAACCTTCTCGGTAACCTCGAGCGGGAGAGGAGCATCAGCATCGTTGAGAACCTCTATGGATTCGGGAATTACCTCAACTCCTCCCGGAGCTTTCTCCTCTCTTCTGACTTCTCCAGTTACTGCAACAACGCTTTCTCTTCTAATCTTCTTTGCGAGCTTGAAAACCTCCTTGTTAACGAACTTTTTTGGCAGGGTAATCTGAATGATGCCCTCTCTGTCCCTGAGAAGCAGAAATACCAGTCCACCAAGATCGCGAACCTCGTGAACCCATCCATAAAGCCTTACCTTCTGACCCTCCATTTCAGGTTTTATGTCAGCAGTGTAAACTCGCATGGTCTAACACCAATTGGCAGTTTTTTAACTTTAGCCTCAAGATGTTAGGACGCATTATCCGGCAGTTTAAAGCATTCCTATTAAAAGCTGAACTGCCACTCCCTCTGCATTACGGGGACGCTTCCAAAAGCATCCCTTCTTATTAAAAGGAGATCTCCAATGTCATGTTCTCTCAAAAACCAGCGAATGTTCAGGAGCAGGCAACCAGGTATTCTGACTTCAGCGATTTCTGAAAGTCTGTAAGCGGTCTTGATAAACTCTCCAAGTCTTTCGGCTCTTTCAACATTAACTCTCCTCATAAGCTCTGCATTCTCCCGGTAGATTGAGATGGGTTGAAGAAAAAGTTCTTCAACATTTGAGGCAATTTCTGCAATCTTCTCGAGCTCGCGGTCGTTAACACCCGGAATGAAAACTGTTCTGACAACGGTGTAAGTTTGCTCCGACATTTTCATTATATTTTCAACAACTTTTTCGAAGCAGTCTATGCCAGTAATCTCCCTGTAGCTCTCCCTGCTCCCGGCATTGAGGCTGATCATAACTATATCTGCCTCATTTCCCAGAATTTCAGGATCAAGAAGGGTTCCGTTTGTCTGGATGTCAATTCTCACTTCTCCGAACTTCTCTCGCAGCCTTCTGATGATTTTTACAACTCTTTCAGTTCCAAAAACGAAAGGTTCTCCGTACTGGGAGATCGTAATTGCCTTTGGATTGAGCGAACCATAGTATCCGGGTTTCGGTGCTTTATTTTTCAATTCCGCAATTTTTGAGTAGCAGAATATACACCTCAGGTTGCAGGATGGAGTGATTTCGTAGCTTGGATGGTGGACAGGATTCTCAGCTTTCTCGTCAGTACCCTCACAGTTAATGCAGTGTTCTGGATAGGGCAGGGATTCCAGAAACTTCCTGATTTCTGCAGTGTTTATTAGAGTCATATTCTGTCAAAAAGGCTGACCACAAACTCTGCAAGCCTGACCGCATCTTCCTTGCTTTTCATTATCGTGTTTGTCGCTACACTGTTCCTGATTACTCCCCTGTCTGCATGATCCACAACAAGAAGATCAAGGAAGTCTGCATAAACCTCAGCCACACCTTTCGGTGAGACTTCATAACCTTTTGCCCTCATCAGCTTTCCCGCCGGACCGCTCACCGCTGCTCTTCCAACGATAGGCGATATGGCAACGACCTTCTTATCTCTCAGCCTGTCTCTGAAGTCTTCAACGCTCAGAATTGGCAAGATGCTTGTGATCGGATTGCTTGGACCTATGAGAACCTCCTCTTCCTTTTTCAGCCTTTTCTCAACCTCTTCAGGGATTTTTGCCTTTTCAATACCTTTGAAGTAAACATCTGTAACCTCCGGCTCACCTCTCCTCAGCACCCAGAACTCCTGAAAGTGCATCTCTCCCACTTCGGTAACCACAATCGTCGAAACTTCCTCCTCACACATCGGAAATATTTCATGACTCACTCCATAGGCATCTGCAACAGCTTTTGTGGCTTCACAGAGCGATTTTCCAGCTCTTAAAACCTCACTTCGCAGAATGTGCGTTGCTCTGTCCAAATCCCCGATCTTCATCCCCTCATCGAAGCCAAGAGTTTTCAACCTCTCGTGAGTGATGAAGGTATCACCCCTTACCCCCCACCATCTCTCTTCCTCCATCCCTTCCGCCGCATCCCCCGTGACCGGAGGCTTCCGCGTGCCTCTACCCCCTCCAGCCCCCCGGGGCGGCCGACTCCCGCGCGCATCCCTGTGCGCAATAAGTGCACACGCCCGCCGCCGTCCCCCCCGCGATCGACCCCCGACGAATTCGAGCCACGGTGCGCCGGGCGACGCCGTGAGCTCTCGCGGCAGT
>CAZZLE010000008.1:0-10830 GCA_964654595.1 uncultured archaeon
ATGACCACCGCTCTGGCAGCTCACGAGCATGTGGCAAGCGGGCTGTTCGATCTTGTTATGGCAGTGTGCGTTCAGAGGGTTGGAGAGTGCGTTGATGCACAGCCAGTGCTTAATACAGCTGTTGATCCAATATACGAGAGACATTCTGGTCTGGGAGCAATACACATCGCTGCATTTCAGGCTACAGCTTACATGGCAAAGTATGGGGCTACTGAAGAAGATCTTGCATGGGTGAGTGTCAAGGATCACAAAAATGCGCTGAAAAATCCGTACGCGCACATTAAAATGGATGTGGGTGTTGATGATGTGCTCAACAGCAAGGTTGTCTGTTCCCCGCTGAAGCTTTTAGAGTGCTGTCCGAGGAGTGATGGGGCTGCAGCCGTGATCTTCGCCTCTGAAGATTTGGCAAAGAAGATAAGAGACAACCCGGCATGGGTGGTTGCAGAAACCACAATCAGCGACAGCTACTACCTCGGTGACAGGTTGAGCTTTGCCGAGTGGGATTCTCTGGCTATTGCTGGAAGGAGACTTTTCAGGGATGCTGGTATAGAGAACCCCGCTAAGGGCATCGACGTGGCAGAGCTTTACTCTGCATTCACGATACAGGAGATTTTGGAACTTGAGGCTCTCGGATTTGCGGAAAAGGGCAGAGGGAAAGATTTTGCGAGGGAAGGGGTGACATTTATCGACGGTGACATGCCAACCAACCCGTCAGGAGGGGTGCTGTGCACAAATCCGATTGGAGCTACCGGACTGGTCAGGTTTGGAGAGGCTGCACTTCAGGTGATGGGTGAGGCTGCAAATCAGGTTGATGGTGCCGAGGTTGCCTTATCCCACGCATGGGGTGGAACGCTGCAGTTCCACACCCTCGCTGTGCTGTCTTCCAATAAAAAACTGGGGTGATTTTATGGAGATTAAGGAGTTTGAAGTTTGGTGGAAGATTCCCTTCAAGCATTCTGCGGGCATTCATGCAACGAAATTCTTTGAGGGGTTGAAAGATAGAAAAATTCTTGGCGTGAGATGTGAAAAGTGCGGAAGAGTTCTCGTCCCTCCAAGGGCTTTCTGCGAAAGGTGCCATGTTGAGACAAATGAATGGGTTGAAGTGAAGGATGAGGGAGTTGTTGAGACCTTAACAGTTACCTACATGAAGTTCACCGGCCTACCTGATCCTCCTTACGCTGTTGGAGTTGTGAAGCTTGACGGAGCTGATACAGGGATGCTCTGTTTCCTTGGTGGAGTGGATCTTTCAGACTGGCGAAAGGTTCATGAAACATTCAAACCTGGAACAAGAGTTAGAGCTGTATGGAAAGAGGAGAGAGAAGGAAAGATTACGGACATTCTTTACTTTGAGCCTTCGAAATAATTTTCAAAATCTATTTTTTTGGCAGTTTAAGTCATTTTTTAATTCGCTTCATTCCGATAAATTCCAATCCTCACAAAGCAAACTTTAAATTATCAACAAAAAAATCCCCATTAAATGATAGACAAAATCATATCAAGGCTAATCTCGATGGGAGCAGATTTGAGCTCCAGAAATGCAATAAAAGGGGCACTAAGGATTCTGGGAGAGGATGAGGGTCTTGCTGATTACGTTTATGTTCTTGTAAAGAACAGGGCTCACAGAAAAGAATGGGCTGAGTGTCCGGTTGACAGGAGACTGATTTTTCTCCCGCAGTGCCTCAGAAACTCAAAAAACTGCCAGGCAGAACTTACGGAGAAGGGATACGTCTGCAAAAAATGCGGAAGCTGTGATGTGGTTGAGATAGTGGAGATGGCTGAGAGTCTCGGTTACAGGCACATCTACATAGTCCCCGGCGGGAGCATGATTTACAGAATTCTGAAGAATTTTGATATGGACTCATTTGCCTGTCTCGGTGTAGCGTGCCTTCCAGAATTATGTGAGGTGAGCGAGAGGTTATCGCTGAAAAATATTCCGCATCAGGGCATTCCTCTGCGAAAAACGGGCTGCGTGGATACAGAGGTTGATGTGGAAAAGGTCAAAGCTTTTTTGATGGCTGGTTTGGAGAATGAAAAAGAAGGAGCTGGAGATAATACTGGAAAAACTTAGAGGTTTTGAGAACCCAAAAATAGAGCTCGAGCAGTACACAACCCCACCCTCACTTGCGGCATTCATTGTAACCACTGCAGATCTTAACGGTGATCTGGAGCTGGTGGTGGATTTGGGATGCGGCACGGGAATTCTGGCGATAGCATGCTCTTTGCTCGGTTACTACTCTGTCGGGGTGGATTTGGATGTTGAAGCCTTGAAAATCGCAAGAGAGAACGCAACCAGGTTAGGTGTTGATGCGGATTTTGCAAGAGCGGATGTATCAAAATTCCACTGCAAGAAAAAAGTGACAACGGTAATGAATCCACCTTTTGGAATACAGAGGAAACACGCAGACAGACCATTCCTGCTCAAAGCATTTGAGATTTCAGAAGTTATATACACAATCCACTCTGCAGGAAGTTCAAATTTCGTTAAAAGACTTTCTGAAGAGCATGGCTTTGCTGTCACTCATCAGTGGAACTTCTCCATACCCCTCAGGAGAACATACTCCTTCCACGAAAAAGCATTTAAGTATATACCCGTAGAGGTATTCAGGATTGAGAGGCATGAAATTCGTGATTCCGGGAGATAGAATAGGTTCTGCAGAGGAATACGTCAAAGGAGAGGGGGTTTATGAGGATAGCGGTGAGTTATTTGCCGCTGTTGCTGGAATGCTCGTCATTAAAGACAGAGTTGTGAAGGTTGAGAGTTTCTCACCCATTCCTGAAATAACCAAGGGGGACATCGTTCTTGGAAGGGTTGTCGACCTAAGAAATTCGATTGCACTGGTGGAGGTTTCAAATAAAAAGGGTGAGAGCAGAGAGGCAAGCAACAGAGGGATAGGTATTCTGCACGTTTCTAATGTTGGTGAAGGGTACATTAAGGATATTTCCGAAGCTGTTGGTTATCTCGACATCCTGAAAGCGAGAGTTATAGGCGACAACCTGAGACTTTCAACGAAGGAGAAAGAAATGGGCGTTATTAAGGCTCTCTGCAGCAACTGCAAAACGGAAATGGTGAGAATGGGCGACATCCTTAAATGTCCGGTGTGTGGAAGAGTGGAGAAGAAGAAAATTTCAAGTGATTACGGCAAAGGTGAGTGGTAGTATGGAGTTAAAGATCATTGAGATTGGGGACGATTACGTAAGGCTTGTGATTAAAGGAGAGGGGCACACTTACCTCAATCTCCTTCAGCACTATCTGGTTGAGGATGAAGACGTTATTGTGGCGAGGTACAACATTTCCCACCCCCTTGTCGGTGAACCAGAGATTTACATAAAGACTAATGGAATTAACCCTCTTGAGGCCGTTAAAAAAGCCAATGAAAAAATTATAGCTGCCTGCAATACCCTTTTGGAGCAAATTTGAGCTCAGAACTCAAAACCCTCATCACCTTTCAGAGGGGCCCTTTCATCATCGCCCATTTAGCTTTCTCCTTGCAGCTTTTAATCTTATCACAAATGTTGCTCCATGAGGCTTTGTATCCTCCAGCCAAATTCTGCCCCCGTACCTCTCAACGAGTTTCTTCACTATGTACAATCCAAGTCCCGTTCCTCCAGCTTCTCCATATCGGAACCCTTCGCTGAAAATCATCCCCTTAATTTCTGAAGGTATACCAACGCCGTAGTCAATAACTCTTATCTCGCACTCGTCCTCAAACTCGCTCAGCTCTATGACAACTTTCTTCGCTTTTCCGTGTTTGATTGCGTTGGACAGAAGATTTTCTATGATCGAGTAAACCGCTTCATCTGCCATCGCAATGCATCCTCCCAATACGTTTATTTCGATGTTAAACGAATTTGTCACCTTCTCCACGACCTCCCGCATATTTACAGGCTTTAACTTCTCACTCCTCGTTAAAACAATTTTTTCGAGTTCTCTGATTTTGTCTATGTACGCGACGCTCTCATCCACAGCTTTCATAACCTTGTCAAGATGCTCCACATTTCCAGTCATGCGATAAGCCTCAACGTAGCCAGAGATGATCTGCAGCTTGTTCAGTATGTCGTGCCTCAGCATTCTGTTTATCAGCTTGAGAATTTCCTGCAGTTCGCTAACCTGGGCATAAAGTTCCAGATACTTTCTCCTCTCCTCGTCAACCTCTTGGTAGCTGACATACACTATTTCTTTACTGTAAAACCTGTAGAGGATTGTATAAAGCGCTATATTTGTGAAGGTGAAGGTGGCTACTGGGTATTCGCTATCCAGCAAATCATTAAGAAACAGGAGAACTAAAGCGTCACTGATGTATTTCAAAATAAAATAGAGGAGAAAGCATTTATAGTATAAAGCAGATTCCGTTTTCTGGTATGCTGATGTAAGGATCAGCAGAGAAAGTACGATCACAACATTGCAAACCAGAGTTTCAAATTGTAAAAATGCTGACAGTTCTTTGAATTCTAAACCCGCCAGTTCGTAAATGGGGTAGAGCAGAGCAGGGAACGCTAAAATTGCAGGCAGAAAGTGCTTTACATTGAAATACTTTGCCTCCACCAGAATTTTCCATATTATGTATCCGAGAGCTGGAATTGGTGCCAGAAGGTAAATTGGAATAAAGTATTCAAAATGCTCAACTTTTAGCCCGAAGTCGTTGGTTATCCACACCATCTGACCCACGGTCAGGACTGAAAGCAGGAGAAATCCGCTGAAAAATGTAATCGCTGAAAACAGGATTCTCCTTTCACTTTTGGATGCTCTTGTCAAAGAAACAGAAATAATAAAGGCGAGTAAAAGAAGCAGAATGTTGAACACATAGATAACAGCCAGAAATACATGTGTTGGCAAACCATAGTAGTGGTTTACAGCAAACACCACGAGCTCGAAGAGTGAGAGAGCGATCAGTAAGTATATAATCATAATACTAATTATCTGCAATCATTAATAAGTTTTTGGGAAAGATTTATCAATAAAACTTTTTTACCCGGGAGCTACAAAAAGCGATGGCCTACGAGGATCTAAGGGAATTTATCCGCAAACTCGAAGATGAGAATGAGCTTGCAAGAATAAAGCATGAAATCAGTCCGGTTCTCGAAATGACTGAGATTGCTGATAGAACTGTAAAAGCTGGAGGTAAAGCTCTGCTCTTTGAGAAGCCAAAAGGCTACGACATTCCAGTTTTGCTGAATGCTTTCGGGACTGAAAGAAGGATGAAACTCGCCCTTGAAGTGGAAAGATTTGAGGAAATTGGAGAAAGATTGCTATCTGCACTGGAGTTTAAGCCATCCTCTTTCATGGATGCTCTGAAGGGTGTTGGAATGCTTAAAGACTTCATGTCCTTCATCCCCAAGAAAACCAGCAGGGCTCCGTGCAAGGAGGTGGAGGCTGAAAGCCTGGATAAGTTTCCAATCCTGAAGTGCTGGCCGAAGGATGCGGGCAGGTTCATAACCTTGCCGGTTGTGATAACAAAAGACCCCGAAACAGGAGAGATGAATGCGGGGATGTACAGAATGCAGGTTTTTGATGGTAGAACTACAGGAATGCACTGGCAGATTCACAAGCACGGAGCTGAGCACTTCAGGAAGATGGTGGAGAAAAGTGGAGAAAAAATTGAGGTTGCCGTCGCCATTGGAGTTGACCCGGCAACCCTCTATACTGCTACAGCCCCACTTCCTGCGGGGATAAGTGAGCTGATGTTTGCAGGATTCATAAGAAGGGAGAGGTTGAAGGTGACAGAATGCGATACCGTTGACCTTCTTGTTCCTGCAAATGCCGAAATCGTGCTTGAGGGGTATGTTAAGGCTGATGAGTTCAGAATGGAGGGGCCTTTTGGGGACCACACGGGCTACTACACACCGCCCGAACCTTACCCGGTTTTTCACATAACCCACATCACTCACAGAGAAAACCCGATCTACCACGCAACTGTAGTCGGAAAACCACCGATGGAGGATGCATGGCTTGGAAAAGCCACTGAAAGGATTTTTCTTCCGGTAATCAGGACGATGCATCCAGAAATCGTTGACATTAATCTTCCAGTAGAGGGAGCTTTCCACAACCTCGCAATTGTTTCAATAAGAAAGAGGTATCCCGGTCAGGCAAAGAAGGTCATGTATGCAATCTGGGGGACAGGAATGCTTTCCCTCACAAAAATCGTTGTGGTGGTTGATGATGATGTCAACGTGCACAACATAAGAGAAGTAATATGGGCTGTAACATCCCGCTTTGATCCAGCAAGGGATGTTGTTCTCCTTCCACCATCTCCAACCGACTCCCTTGATCACGCCGCTTACATGCCCAACCTTGCAGGAAAGCTGGGGATAGACGCGACCAGAAAATGGAAGGAGGAGGGCTATGACCGGGAATGGCCCGATGCTGTTGAGATGGACGCAGAGATCAGGAAAAGGGTTGATGAGATCTGGAACGAAATAAAGAAAATGGTTTTATGAGAAGTGTGGAGAACCTTTACCGGAAGCTTTTTTCAATTCCAAGAACTGAAATAATGGTTACCATCTCCTTTTTATCGGCTTTGCTGCTTTCTCTGCTCGACAGCATCCTGTTATATCTCTGGATTCTGACATTTGCCGTTTCGATTGTTGCCGTGAAAGTTATCAGGTTAAGATTCGACCTGAAGAGAACTTCATTTCTTGCGCTCTTGATTACTCTCATAACCCTACCTGCAGTTCTTTTAAAGGCCAATGCAACTGCTTCAGCCTTCATCCTGTTTCTTGTATATTATTTCTGTTCTGAAAAGAAGATGCTTTCAGTACTTCTGGCATCTGCCCCGTACCTCGCACTTTCTCCGCACATCTCTACCCTGATCTCCCTGCTGATCTCTGCCATTCTTATGGCAATCTATCTAAGAATGCTGGATGTGAGCGTGGGTGCTGTGAGAATCAGGAACTTTGTTGAGAGTTTTGTTTTATTCTGGCTGACCTCAAATCCCGGATACATGGAAAAGTTTCTCGAAGGTTCTTCTGAGGAGTTTGAGGGTAGAGTCAGGTGTTTAACAATAAACAATGTAAGAGCAATCCAGACGGACTTCCATCCCGGACCTTTCAGAAATGTTGGTGGTGCAAGAATGGTGGAGAAACTCTCCGCTGGAAATGCTGTCTATCTTCATTCCCCGACATCCCATGAAAGGAATCCTGTGAGTTCCGGAGAGGTTGAGAAGATATTATCGGCTGTTAGATGTTCGGGGAGAAATCTCACTCCTTTCAAACCATTCAAAATTGAAAGCGATAACTTCGAAGTTTACTGCTTTCCATTCAACGATCAGAGACTAATTTTCGTCAGTGGAAAGAAACACATCGACGATTTTATCATAAACTCCAGAAGTTTCGTCGTTGACTGTCACAACGCTTTCGAGGAGAATTACCGCACCAACAGCAGAGACGTGGATGAGATAAAGCTTCTTGTTGAAGAGGCTGAAAAGAGAACTTCCCATCCCTCAGAGGTGAAGTCAGCTTTTGTTCGGATTGATGCTGAATCCGAAAGCCTGTGCGGTTATTTGGCAGCTATATTGCTCGATTACGGTGGAGAGAGATATGCAATAGTTGTTTTTGATTCCAACAATGTCGATTTAAATTTTAGAAAGCACGTTGAGAATCTTTTCAGTGAAATTGGATACAGAGCCATCATTGTTTCAACAGATAACCATGCGAAAACCGGTTTAAGAGCTAAGCTGACCTACAAACCCGCAGGGCAGGATCCAAAAGACTGGGCGCTGGCTGAAAAACTTGCTGAGTGTTGCAGAAGTGCTGAGCTGAAGGATGCCGTTTTCAGCTACAATGAAGAGAGAGTCAGAATAAAGGTGATGGGGGAGAGGCTTTTGAGGGATGGTGAGCTGGCTGTGGATAAAAAGGCAAAAAGGCTTATCGCAACCTTTTTAGCATTTGCAGTCATAAACTATTTGTTAAGCATCATGCTGGGATTCATTGCTTGAAAGGAGGTGATCGTTATGGAAGCAGGGATATTAAAAGAACTAATCAGAGAGGATTTCGAGGTTATTAACGTAAATGAGACAGTTTCAAAGCTATTCCCGCTGCTTGAAAAGCTTGAAAGGGACAGGGCAAATGCAATACTTGTTGAGGAGGATGGAAAGATAGTTGGTGTTGTGAGGGAGAAAGACTTAATCAGGGGAAGCGTTTTGAAAAATCCCCACGAGACGAAAGTGAAGTCCCTTCTTGTAAGAACCGGGAAAATTGATTTAAATGAGCTTGATCCTTACAAAGTTGCGAGGAGGTTTGTGGAGGACTCCACTCCTTTTGTGATTATTCAGCTTGAGAACAATAAGGTGGGAGTGATTTACATCAACGACTTCCTCAATGCAATAAAAGAGGAGTTCGGGGACATGAAGGTTAGAGAAGTAATGAATCCTGAAGTGATAACGGTGAGAAGGTTCGACAGTGCCGCAAAGGCTCTCTCGGTGATGAGAAACTACGGAATAGACAGAGTGGTTGTGGTGGACGAAAACAATAAAGTAATAGGGATTTTAACTGGAAAGGACGTTGTTGACAGGGTCATTTCACCGAGAAAAAGGGCAAGAATGGGTGATTCAAGCGGAGAGAAAGAAAAAACACTTTCAATCATGGTGGAAAGCATAATGAGTTCACCTGTTATTTCAGTCACCAGAAACGATACAGTTGCAGACGTTATCGAGATGATGGTGGAAAACAGAATTTCAAGCGTTGTTGTTACGAGAGATGGCTTACCGGATGGAATAGTTATAAAGAAGGACATTCTTGAGTACTATCTGAGAAAGGAGTCGAAGAAGGGGTTCAACATTCAGATAACGACTTCTGACATATCTCTCGATGATTTTGACAGAGAAGCGATAGTACAGGATTTTGACAAGCTGATGAGAAAGTTCGCTGACTTTCTGGGTGAATCTTTCCTTTTCGTTTACATAAAGAGGCACAAGGAGTACTTCCGCAACCTGCCTCTAATTCATGTTAGATTGAAGCTTACAAGCGAGAAGGGCAACTTCATGGTCAGCGGTGAGAGCTGGGGAGTGGAGTATGCTGTGCATGTGGCGTTAAAGAAGCTTGAGAGAGAAATACTTAAGGAGAAGGAACTGCTTGAAGACAAAAGAATGGTGAAAAAGTTCTATGAGGAAGTTTTTGAGTACTAAACACCTTCCAGCCTTTTTTTTACACTTTCTGCATGCCACCTCAGTCCTTCAGCCTCTGCAATTTTTATTATGACATCACCAATTCTTTTCAATGTTTCCCTACTCAGAATCTGGAAGGTGAAGTGCTTCAGAAAGCTCTCAACACTCAGTCCACCGTACATTCTTGCGTAGCCTGCAGTTGGCAGAACGTGGTTGGTTCCTGAGGCGTAATCTCCAGCTGCAACAGGAGAGAAGTTTCCGAGAAAAACGCTTCCCGCATTTCTTATTCTACCCAGCCAATCATCAGGATTTTCCACAACAACAGTCAAATGCTCCGGTGCGAATCTGTTGGAAATTTCAAACGCTTCAGCGAGGTCTTTAACCACGAGAACTGCAAAGTTTTCGAATTCGCCATGAGAGGTTACCAATTCCTCAACCTTTCTTGCAACTTCCTGCGAGTTTGTTAAAACCACCGCAACTGCCATTGGGTCGTGCTCAAGCTGGGCTAAGCAGTCGTAGGCTACAAGCTCGGCATTAGCTGTTTCGTCAGCAATGACAAGAATCTCTGAAGGGCCGGCAGGCATGTCTATGGCAACATCCTTTGCCACAAGAAGCTTTGCAGCGGTAACGTAGATGTTTCCGGGCCCCACTATCTTGTAAACCTTCTCAACAGTCTCTGTTCCATATGCCATTGCAGCTATTGCCTGTGCCCCTCCAGCCTTGTAAACTTCGTCAAATTCTGCGATGTCAAGAGCCACCAGGGTGAGTGGATTAACTCCCCCATCCCTGTTTGGGGGTGTGCAGGCAACGAGCTTCTCAACTCCCGCTATTTTTGCGGGGATACCTATCATTAAAGCTGTTGATGGGTAGCTTGCCCTGCCACCGGGGATGTATGCACCAACTTTCTCAACTGGAGTGTAGATTTTCCCCATGACGCAATCCTCAAACTCAATCCTCATCTCCCTCTCAACGGCAGTCACATAGTGGAATCTGTGGATGTTCTCCTTTGCAATCTCAAGAGCGTCGATGAGGCTGTCATCAACCGCCTCGTATGCTTTATCAAGCTCCTCCTCAGAAACTCTCAGTTCATCGAGCTCAACACCATCAAACTCCATAGTAAAACGAATTACAGCCTCATCTCCTTCTTTCCTTACAGCCTCAACAATCGGCCTCACTTTTTCAATGTAACCACCAATGTCGACTCTTCGCCTCAACTTCAGAATTTCCTGCATGGTTCAAGTAAGCCGGGTGGAATAAATCACTTTGCCACTGAAATTTCAGGGAGACTTACAATCACCACAGGAATTTTTTGCTCAATTGCCCTGAAAACTGACTGTAGCTTTCCATCATCTCGAGAGCATAAACCCTTGCCTCGTAATCCCTGAATCTTGGTTTCCCAATCCGTTGCACGATTTTAACAACAAAATTATAAACTTTACCGGTTTGAAAGAGATATGCGTGTGCTTTTAACTGCTGCAATCCTCATGTTTCTGCTCATGTATCCATCATTAGCAAGCACTCCGGTTTCCGCAACCATAGACTTTCACGCAGGCGTGGTGGGGAGCAACGTGCTCCATCCGGGGGACAGGAAAGAAGTAACAATTCTTCTATCGTGCGAGGTCACTGGAGGGCTTGAAAACCTTCCAATAAACGAGAACACATCGGCAATTATCCCGATGCTCACGACAGCGAAATCAGTTGTTCTCAAACCCCAGAGCTCAATTATCAGGGC
>CAZZLE010000009.1:0-3413 GCA_964654595.1 uncultured archaeon
ACCACAGCTTCTCCAACGCCGAGGGATGCGATGTCTTTCAGCAGATCTTCACTGATTTGCTCGCTTGCATGCTGTACATACCTCTGGTCATTTGGTTCGGTGATTCTCAGGATTATTTTTGTATTGCACTGGCTCAGAACATCATCATTCAACCTTTTCGGCCTCTGGCTGACTATTCCCAATCCAATTCCGAACTTTCTCCCCTCCCTTGCGATTCTTCCCATCCACGTTACCACATCGTTATTAACTCCCTTCGGAGCAAAGATGTGTCCCTCTTCAAAAATAATCAGCAGAGGTTTAACAATTGCCGGGCATACCTTTTCCCATCCTCCTTTCCCCCTGACATAATTAATTCTCCCCAGAAGAAGATTCCTGAGCAGGTAAGCCACAACTACCCTCATCTGCCCCTCATCAAATCCGCTGAGATTTACAACATTGAGATATCCCGGTTTAATGTTTGCCAGCATATCTTTCTGACTCAGCAGATCTTCATACCTTCTCATGAAGGATGAAACGTACTCCTTTATCCTTGCAAGGGCATTCAAATCCTGTCTGTCAAGGGTGGCAACCCTTTTTGCTCCATTGAAATCATAGTACTCCGCTTCACCCTTTCCTGCAGCGATGTTGATCCACTCCTCTGCAATGTCCAGAACTCTATCAACAAACTCTTTTCCAGCCCTTCTCTCGTGCTTAACAGTTGTGAAAATCCTCTCAATGTGCATTCTCTGAACAGTGGCATCTCTGTCAATTCCAACAAGACTTGCAAACTCCCATGGTTCAAGCCTTTCAGGCCTTATACCGGCGGGGACAACGTTCTTCCCCCTCTCGCTGCCATCCTCAAAAGTGTAGCCCACATACTCTCCATGAGGGTCAATCAGAACAACCGTGCCATTCAGCTTTCTGACAATGTCGTTGACCAAAACCGCAACAGTGTTCGACTTACCACCACCGGTAACAGAGAGAATTGCGAAGTGTCTCAGAACAAGCTGCTTTATGTCTAAGGAGACAGAAATGTCCGGGCGGGCGATCATTTTACCAAGCTCAACACCCCCCTCGCATCTGAAAAGGGATGACAGCACTTCATTGTCTGCAAGAAAAACCTCCGAGTTGGGTTTTATTGGTGTGCGGTTGGGATATACCTCACCATTCCTGACAACCCCTATAACTGATGCAGTTGCAACGATTACGTCATTCTTCTCTATCAGCTTTCTTGAAAAGTCCAGATTCTTAATCAGGTACTCGAAGCTGAATCCCTCGTCGAGAATCATCCGGTTGAAATTTGAAATCTCCCTTACAATGCCTATTACCTCCTCTCCATCACGATTTACTGCCGTAACGTACTCACCAAATTTCGGAATGGCGGAAGGATTTACGGCGAAGCTAAAATCCGTTATTGAAGACTTTCCCATCACCAGACCCACGCTCTGCACGCTACTACTTGGACTATCAAAATAAAATCTTTATCTTGCCCTCAGGTTTAGAACACACCGGCATGCTGACAAAGGAACCTGACATTTTTGTGAATTCAGAATTTGGAAGTTTTTTTGAAAAAGAAAGTGTTCATATTTTTATTTCGTAAAAGACGAAAGCTTTAAAATTCTGAAAAATTAATTAAGATCGAAAACAAAAAAGAGGTGATTGAGTGGAGGAAGTGTATATTGTGGAATATGCAAGAACCCCTTTTTCGAGAAGCAGACCCAAGAATCCCGAGAGAGATGTCTTCCACCGGATAAGGGGAGACGAATTAATGGCTATGGTTCTGGAAAAGCTTCCTGAGAGAGCGGGGATTGAAAAGAAGGATGTTGGAAGGATTCTGGTTGGATGCGCTTTTCCTGTTTCGGAGAACTGGGCATATGGAGGAAAGATGTCCGCACTGCTGGCAAAGTATCCACCTGAAACCTCCACTTCACTCGTGGACATGCAGTGCGCATCATCGCTGACCACCACAGCTTACGCCTACTTAGAGATAGCGACCGGGAATGAGGAGATCATGATTTCTGGTGGTTATGAACACATGACGAGGGTACCTATGGGTGCTGACAATCCGCATGTGCACTCGAATCTCAAATTGCTCACAGAAGAGTACAGAGACTACAGAATGGAAATAGGGTTCATAATGGGTTTGACCGCAGAAACACTTTTCGAAATGGCTGGCTACCTCACAAAGGAGGATCTCGACAGGTGGTCTTTTAGGAGCCACCAGCTTGCTGCAAAGGCGCTGAGGGAGGGATATTTCAGGGGAGAGATAATTCCTGTGGAAGCACCGCAGGCTGATGGAAGCACTTTAACGGTAGATTCAGATCAATCAATACGTCCTGACACAACTCTGGAGCAAATTGCTTCCCTTCCACCGGCATTCAAGCCTGGAGGAGTGATTACTGCCGGAAACTCCTCACCGCTCAATGCCGGTGCATCTGGATTGCTCCTCGCTTCAAAGAGGAAAGTTCAGGAACTCGGGCTCGAACCATTAGCAAAAATCATTGGATACGGCACAGCGGGTGTTCCACCGTATATAATGGGCGCAGGCCCCGTTCCTGCATCCATTAAGGCTCTGGAGAAGGTGGGGTTGAAGGTTGGCGACATCGACTACTGGGAGATAAACGAGGCCTTTGCTGTTGTGCCCCTCTACACCATCCACGAACTTGGAATTGAGCCTGAGAGAGTAAACGTGAAGGGAGGGGCTATTGCCATCGGCCATCCGCTTGCTGCGAGCGGTGCAAGGCTGATAGGAACGCTTGCAAGAATTTTGCGGGAGAAAAATGGCGATTACGGTATTGCAACGGCCTGCGTTGGTGGAGGGCAGGGAGCTGCAGTAGTTATTGAGAGGGTTTGATTAAGGATTAGTTTATACTTTTTATTTCCGAGTGCAGGTCTTCAAGAGCTTTCAGATAATCAATCTCACCGCGCTCGATGGCGTCCATTCTGTTCTCAAGGTCTCTTGTTCTCTCCTCAGAAACAAATTTTGCATACCTCTCAGCCAGGTAGCTGTGGACATCAATTCCAAGCCTGGTGGGAATCAGTCTTCCATACTTCTCGACGATGTAGTTTCTCATGAAAAGTCTGTCAACAATTGCCGCGTAGGTTGAAGGTCTTCCAATACCTCTCTCCCTCATCAGCTGAATTAACTCTGCCTCAGTTAGAGGCATAACTTTCGGAACGGTTTTGATTTCTGCCTTAACCCTGAATGTCCCCTCTGGTAGCTCATTTTTAACCCAGACTGATTTGTAAAGTTCATATGCTCTTCCTTCAGCTTTTACCACCCTTTCCTCTTCAACACTTTTTCCGCCAAAATTTATGGAGTATTTCCTCACGACCACCCTAAACGGTCTGCACTGAGAGGCCATGAAACGCCTGAAAATAAGGTCATAGAGGGCGAGATGCTCTCTTCTTATGTTCTCAACCAGCAGCACCCC
>CAZZLE010000010.1:0-3730 GCA_964654595.1 uncultured archaeon
CCTCTATCCTTTACATGAATTCCCTCAAAGACTTCTTCAGCCCAGTTGAAGTACTCAGGCATCTGCATTGAGTTCAGGTTTTTGAAGAACTCCTCCATGGCCTTTTCCTTTGTCTCATTGTCCGGCAGCTTTGTTAACTCCATAAACTTCCTGTATACCTCCTCCATTCTGCCAACCTCCTTCATGTTTAATTAAAATTCTTTACAAAGGTATTTAAGAATTGTGATTTGAACTGGATTAAATGAAAAGTTTTAAGTTTTCAGAGCCAGATATGTGAGCAATGACGAATGTTAATGAGAAGAGAAAAGAATGGGAGGAAAAATGCCTGAAACCATGGCTGCGAAAAACCGGACAGAGAGAGGAGAGATTCGAAACTCTTTCCGGAATCGAGGTAAAGACCGTCTACGATCCGGCGGACATAGAGCACATTGACTTTTTAAGGGATATTGGCTATCCCGGAGAGTACCCCTTCACGAGAGGAGTCTATCCCAACATGTATCGCGGTAGGCTCTGGACAATGAGGCAGTTTTCGGGATTCGGCACTGCAGAGGACACAAACAGAAGATGGAAGATGCTACTCGAGGAAGGAGAAACCGGTCTGAGTACAGCCTTCGACTTTCCCACACTGATGGGCATTGATAGTGATGATCCTCTTGCAGATGGAGAGGTCGGGAAGGTTGGAGTTGCAGTTGACACTTTGAAGGACTTCGAGATACTTTTCGATGGTATTCCTCTTGATCAGGTATCAACTTCTTTCACAATAAACCCTCCGGCTGGAATAATACTTGCCATGTATGTTGCCATTGCTGAAAAGCAGGGTGTGCCCAAAGAGAAGATAAGAGGAACCATCCAGAACGATATGCTGAAGGAATTCCATGCCCAGAACACCTTGGTTCTTCCCCCTGAGCCCTCTATTAAGATAATTGTTGACATATTTGAGTGGGGGATCGAGCATGTTCCAAAATTCAACCTCATCAGCATCTCTGGCTACCACATAAGAGAGGCTGGATCCACAGCTGTTCAGGAGCTTGCCTTCACGATTGCAGATGGAATGGCGTATGTGGAGGCTGCAATGGAGAGGGGTATAGACATAGATCGCCTTGCTCCTCAGCTCAGCTTCTTCTTCAACTCTCACAATGACTTCTTCGAAGAGATTGCAAAGTTCAGGGCGGCAAGAAGAATGTGGGCCAAAATAATGAGGGATGAATACGGGGCAAAGGACCCGCGCTCATGGTGGCTGAAGTTCCATACTCAGACAGCTGGTTGCTCTTTAACAGCCCAGCAGCCTCTGAACAACATAGTCAGAACCACAATTCAGGCTCTTGCAGCTGTGCTGGGCGGAACTCAGTCTCTGCACACAAACAGCTTTGATGAAGCCTGGGCACTGCCAAGTGAGGAGGCTGTGAGAGTTGCGTTGAGAACACAGCAGATCATAGCCTATGAAAGTGGTATCCCGAACGTTGTTGACCCGCTTGCTGGGAGCTACTACGTTGAATGGCTTACGGACAAGATTGAGAAGCTCGCATGGAGATACATAGAAGAAATCAGGAAGATGGGTGAAGGGAGCATGCTCAGAGGTGTGCTTAGAGGGATAGAAAATGGCTTCTTCGTCAGAGAGATTTCTGATGCTGCGGCAAGGTATCAGAGGGAGATAGAGGAGGGCAGAAGAATAGTTGTGGGCGTGAACAAGTTCACTATTGAAGAGGAGCTGAAAATTCCAATACTGAAGGTTGATCCTGAAGTGCAAAGAAGGCAGATTGAGAGGTTGAGAAAAGTTAAGGCTGAGAGAGATAATGAGGCAGTAAAGGAAGCCCTTGAATGGTTGAGAAGTGCTGCTGAAAATGATGAGAACGTTATGCCCCCGATAATGGAGGCTGTCAAAAGTTATGCCACAATCGGAGAGATAATGGGAGTGCTGAAGGAAGTTTACGGCACATACAAGAAGCCAATAATCATCTGAGGTGATGGAATGGAGAAAAAGATCAGAGTCCTTGTGGCAAAGGTAGGGCTTGATGGACATGACAGAGGGGCGAAAGTTCTGGCAAGGTTTCTGAGAGACTCTGGCTTTGAAGTCATATACACCGGCCTTCATCGCACCCCTCAGGAAGTCGCAATGGCCGCTGTGGATGAGGATGTCGATGTTGTCGGAATTAGCCTTCATAGCGGTGCCCATCTAACCCTGGTGCCAAAGGTAATCAACTACATCAGAGAGTATGGCGGCAATCCAGAGGAGATGCTGATCCTTGTTGGGGGCATTATTCCAACGGACGATATTGCTGAGCTTAAGAAAATGGGTGTGGATGAGGTTTTTATTCCCGGAACCCCGATTTCTGAAATTGTGGATTTTATAAAGAAGAAGCTGCCAGAAAAGAGGAAGGGTAATGAACGCTGAAGAAGTGGTAAGGGGTTTGCTTTCCGGAAACAGAAGGGCACTGGCAAGAGCAATAACATACGTCGAGAACGAATATCCGGAATCAAAGGAAATAATGAAGCAAATCTATCCCAAAACAGGAAAGGCTCATGTTGTTGGTTTAACAGGCTTTCCGGGAGTTGGAAAGAGCACCATTGTGAGCAAGCTAACAGAAGAGTTCAGGAGAAGGGGAAAGAGGGTGGGAATTATAGCCATAGACCCCGGGTCACCCTTTACAGGGGGCGCTCTGCTGGGAGACAGACTCAGACTTGACGGAATGGATACGAGAAAGCCACTGTGGACTGATCCGGGGGTCTTTTTCAGAAGCATGAGCTCAAGGGGAAGAGCGGGAGGTCTGGCTGCAAAGACGGGGGATGTTGTAAGGTTGCTCGATGCATTCGGCTTTGATATCATCCTCGTCGAGACTGTTGGAGCTGGTCAGAGTGAGGTTGACATCATAGAGGTTGCTGACACATCAGTTGTGGTGTTGATGCCAGAAACTGGAGATGAGATCCAGGTGAACAAGGCTGGAATTCTTGAAATAGGAGACATCTATGTTGTGAACAAGGCAGACCTTGGCGGGGCGGAGAAAGTGGAGAGATGGTTGCAGTACATGCTCTCCCTTGATGAGGAGAGTGTGCAGATGCTCTCTCAGATGACTCACGCTGATGAAGCCCGGTTAGCGAGTGGTGAATTCTTTGAAAGGAGGAAGGGATGGAATCCGCCGGTTATAAAAACTGTAGCTGACAGAGGGGAGGGGATAAGGGAGCTTGCAGATGCCATTGAAGAACATTTTGAATACATGAAGAAAACCGGGTTGATTGATAAAAGGAGAAGGGAGAGAGTTAAGAGGGAACTCTTCGAAATCGTGATGAACGATGTGATAAAACTCGTAAAGGAGAAAACTGACTACAGGGAAATGATAATGAAGCTTCTTAAAGGTGAAACTGATCCCTATACCGCTGCGGAGCAGATAGTTGAGGAGGTAATTCACAATGCTGGTAAAGAATAGCTCTCTCACCAGAACCGGAAAGGGAGAGGTTGTTGACAAGGACTCCAGTTTCACATGGTATGTCGGGACAATCGATGAGGCCAATTCCTTCATTGGACTTGCAAAGGTTTTTTCAAGGAATAGAGAAATCAGGGAAACACTCCTTGAAATACAAAAAAAGCTTTTCAAGGTGGGAGCTGAACTCTCTCACCAAAAGCTAACGGAAAGTGATCTGGAATGGCTTCTAAAAAAAATTGGAGAGTTCGAAAATTCTGTGAAAAAACCAAATCGCTTCATAATCCTTGAAAAAGATGAAACGACAGCTTTTC
>CAZZLE010000011.1:0-3983 GCA_964654595.1 uncultured archaeon
TCTCCATACATCTGAAAGTTTAAATGGACGAAAGCCTTCTGGAGGAATGAAAGGAAGAAAAATTTTAAAGCTGACATCTAACTCGGCTTTAAATTCCCTCCAAATTTGACAAAACTTTTTTCTATTTCCAGACAGAACTTAAACCATGCCGAAGATAATTGTAACATCCTTTAGTTTCGACTTTTCTGTTGAAGACCTCATTACACTCTCGATTACTCGGGAGTGCAAAAAATCTTCTCCTGCCATTCTCACCGACAGAAATCTTGTTATGCCTTATAGTGCATTGAGAGGCCAATTAGAGTAGAGAAAACTTTGGCCGGAACTTCTACAACCTGACAAGACCTTCAGGTTCTTCAACCTGCAGGACATTCATCTAAGAGCATTCTCATGCTTAGATCTCACTAACAAGGATGATTCCGAGAATTATAAGCACTATTCCCGATATCACTCTGGCGGAAATTTGCTCCGAGAACAGCAGGAAAGAAAAAATCGCCGTAAACATCGGATATATCGCTGTTATCGGCACCGCTCTGCTTGCCCCTATTGTCTTAAGGGCTTCAAAATAAAATATCATTCCGAAAGCTCCGCTAATCGCACCCGAAATCAGAAGAAGTGCAATTCCCGCAGAAAACCTGAACTCGATTTTTCCCAGCAACATTGTGATTATGAAAATCGCCAAGACTGCTCCGGCTGATCTTATGACTATTGCCGGATAAACCGGAATTTCCTGCAGCGCGTATTTGTCAAGTATGGGTGCGAGTCCCCAAAGAATTGCAGAGATTAGCGCCAGAATTTCTCCCTTCATATTCTCTGCAAATCCTTGAAATTAAAATCTCTTTCTGAATCTCAATCTTGAGAAAAGGTTTAAAAGTTGGCGATTGAGTTAATATGGATCAAAAAGCGGAAAAAGATTCTGTTTTTGATAAGATAGCTAAGGGAATTGAGAGACACATGTGCTTCTGCTTTATGAGATCTCGGAGTCGAGATCCGCATAAAAGACTGGCAGATGGAAAATGAAAGCTATCTGATTTTAAAAGTTCTGAAAGCAGACACAAACTTTTATATAACCCCCGACTCACGCGATTCTCTTTTTGCTTTCAACCTCCATGTTACAAATCTGAGTCAGGGACCGATGTATCCCAAACTCGTCTGACATATCACAACATTAAGTCCAGTTGACTTCAAAGTCCTCCAGACGTTTTTCATTTCCTGAAAACTGGGTCTCGAGATTCTCCTGTTCCTGAACTCCGGGCGATAATCCAGAACACACACCTGCACTTCAGGGTCTATTCTGCAGATTTCCTCACCAATTTTTGTTATTTCCTCTATAGAGATAAAATCCCTGTTATATGGAATCCCCACCCCTATGAAAACTCTATCCCTATAGTTATCCACAAGATATTTAAAAGCGTTCCAAGCAGTGCTGTGGTATTTTTCTGCAAGATTTCTGTCCGTGATTCCTGTTATTTTCATGAAAGTTTTAACGCTGAGCCCTTTGAGGTCTATTCCAATATCTGTCATTCCCGCCTCAACAAGTTCGTCTATGTATTCTTCAGTAAGCACAGTTGCATTCGTGTCCACGTGAAATCTTGCACTTGGATCTCTGTTCAAAGATTTCAGCTCTCTTATGTATTCCACAAGCCATTTCCTGTTTAGCGTACACTCTCCTCCAGATATTGCCATCCTTGAAACTCCGTAAAATTTTCTGGCATCTGTCATCAGAATCGCAGCCCTTCTTGGATCCAAAGCCTCTCCTCTACCGTTGTATGTCGTCATCCAGTTCTGGCACTGAGGACACCTTAGATTGCATCCACAGGCAAAAACAGCAGCTTCTATATAGTATTTTCCTTTAAGCCACCAAGGAGTCCCTACACCTCCAACTGGATGTCCCATCCAGCCGTGAACTATTCTGCGAGGAACAAAGTTCTCTGGTAGCTCTGTTGATATGTTCATTCCCTCTTTAATCTTTGTTACGCAACTCGGCCTGATAGATCCGTCAACAACAACTGCACAGCTGTAGCATCCTCCAACTTTGCATGGCGCGAAGATCTCTCCCTCATCCGGAAAATTGGCCACCCTATAACCGAGTAGCTCCAAAGCTTTAAGCACAGTTATACCCTCCGGAACGTGGAAATTCTCTCCATCAACGCGGATGCGAATCTCAGGTCTTTCAGGTGCTTTAACAAGTTCTATAGCCTCATTTGGGCAGGATATATAGCATGCTCCGCATCCAGCACAATCGGAACCTCCTATAACCCCGCAGGGACATGCAACAATCTCATCACATATCCCGCAATTCAGACACTTTTCATAATTCCTCCTCGCCACAAAAAGCTGGTGTGCTTCTGCATCGAGGGACATCATGATTTTTTAGTATTTCATTAAAAAAAGATTTGTTAGCGGGTAAAATATGATTCCCATCTAAGCAGTTTCTCACTTTTCCGTATTTTGCTTTGCTTTCAATCTTTACTCTCAAAGTATACTGTCGCCGTCCTTGGAGTCTTCCCCTTCTTGATCCGGTGGTAATCTGCGTAGGTAAGAACCTCCGCATCCTTCAGCACTTCCGCATCAACAACTTCACCAATGAAAAGTGTGTGAGTGCCGACGTCACACTCCTTGACAACCTTTGCCTCAATCACCGCTACAGCATGTTCTGTAACGAGCGGAACTCCGGTTTTTCCCACTTTGTAACCAACTCCATCAAATTTGTTAAATTCACTGCTCTTCCTGAATCCGAACCTGCCTATGAACTCCATCGGTGTCTCCAGTTCAAGAACGCTTATCCCGAAAACTCCACTTTCCTTTACAACTTTGTGTGTATCGTTCTCTTTGTTAAGGCATACCGCAACCTTTACCGGTTCGCTTGTAACCTGAAAGACAGTGTTGGCAATCTGCCCCGCCATCTTGCCATTATCTGCAGAGCTTACGATGTAAAGTCCGTAGCTTATCTTGTAGAACGCCTCAACGTTCATAAAAACACCTAAAAATTAAAGAGAGAGCAAATCTTGAGCTACGTAGTAAGCTCTTGGATGTCCACAGCTCGGACACTCCTCTGGAGGCTCATTTCCGTAATGAACGTATCCGCACTCAAGACACACCCATGCAGTTTCCTCATCTCTCCTGAAGAAAGTACCGTTTTCGATCTCGGCAAGCAATCTGCGGTATCTTTTTTCGTGGTGCTCTTCAGCTTTGGCAATTGCTCTCAGCCTGTCCGCGATTTCCTTTAACCCTTCCCTCTCAGCTTCATCCGCAAAATTCGGATACATTTCCGTGTTCTCGTAATGCTCTCCCTCAATTGCAGCCTTTAAATTGTCCACAGTTGAAGCCCAAACAAGTGGTGCCTCAGCTTCAACTTTAACAGCATTCAAATCGCCTCTTAGCTGCTGAATGAACTTCAGCAAGTTCTCAGCATGTTCCTTCTCATTTTCTGCAGTCTCCAGAAACACCCTCTGGATGAAAACGTAACCCTCTTCCTTTGCCACCTTTGCATAAAAAGTGTAACGATTTCTTGCCATGCTCTCTCCAATAAAAGCTTTAACCAAATTTTCGAGAGTTCCCATACTTTAACCACCTCCCTTTTCACTCACTCCTCCACAACCCGTGGAGGTTGCAGTACTCCCTTGCAGATACCTTATCTGAAAACACGACAAATTCCGCCTTTGGCTCATCACCCGGCTTTAGCTGCTTTCTGTGGATGCACCCATCATCAATAACCTCGATCCACTCAATGTAGTGCTTTTCCTCCATTGGATGGGGAATGCTGCCTACTTTAACGATAACCCTGTTCCCCTCTCTCTCCATTACGGGAACGTGCTTTTCCTTGCCCTCATCCATCGTCCTTTCTTCCATCAGCTTCATCGGCTGTCCGCAACAAACAAGCTGCCCTCTCCCGGCATGCAAAACTTCGACGATGTTTCCGCACACCATGCACTTATACACCTGCAAAACTTCCGTCACAAAACCACCTCCTTACTCCTCTGCAG
>CAZZLE010000012.1:0-3838 GCA_964654595.1 uncultured archaeon
GTGAAGAAGGTCTTTAAAGACAGAAAGAAGCTTACAGCAATCAACGAGTGGGAGGTGATAAGGGAGAACATAAAATTCATTGAGAATGAAACAGGGCTCAGGGTTATTCTTGACACGAATAGGGTTCCCGAAGATAAGAGAATGCAGGCGATTCCCGGCAAGCCTGCAATTTATATTGCCTGATCAAAAAGTTTTTTAATTTGGAAACCACAATTTATCGTGATGGATATAAACAAACTGCCAGATCCAGTGATAATCATAAACCGGGATAACAAAATTGTCGGGCTAAATGATAAAGCAAGAGAGCTTGGTTTTGATTTTGGGATGGATTTCGTGATTTCTGAATCTGAAGATGAAGAAATTGAAGTTGGTGGTGAAATTTACAGCGTTAGATTTAGCGATTTAAATGGGGAAAGGATTGTTGTGCTGAGAAAAGAGAGTGATTTTCACAGAACTTTAATAGAACTGTTTCCTGACGGGATTATCATTCATGACGGGCAGAAAATTCTGTTTGCCAACAGGAGGGCTGCAGAAGTGGCAGGCATTCCACCTGAAAGGCTAATAGGAATGTCTGTTATGCACTTCATACATCCGGATTACATGGAGTTTGCTTTTGAAAGGATTAAGAAAATGCTTCAGGGGGAGATGGTTCCTCCAGCCCTTGAAAAATTTGTTCTTCCGGATGGCAGAGAGATTTACGTTGAGGTGAGCGGCAGTCATGTGGTCTTCAAAAACAAATCGGCCATCCTTTTGATAATCAGGGACGCAAGCGAAAAAATGGAGATGGAAAGAAGGTACAGAGAGTTCTTTGAGAACACTCTCGACATGATAGTCGTAACCGACTTGGAAGGAAACTTCATTGAAGTGAACAGAGAATTTGAGATGAACAGCGGTTACAGAAGAGAGGAGCTGATAGGAAGAAATTTCAAGGAGTTCTTTCCCGAGGATGAGGCTGAATACGTATTCAAAGTTTACAACAAAGCTTTCAGGGAGAAAAGTCCCGTCTACGGAATCGAGTTCAGGTTTAAGACAAAGTACGGTGTCGAAAAGCTGGTTGAGGGAAATATCAGGCCTCTTATTGAAAACAACAAAGTAAAGGGGTTTATTGCCAACTTCAAGGACGTTACTGAGAGAAAAAGACTCGAGGAAGAGTTGCTTCGAACTAACAGACTCCTCAAAACGATTAACACAATTAACGAGGCCATAGTCAGGTTAAAGAATTTGGATGAACTGTTGAAAATTGTCATCAGAGAAGTTTCACAGTACTGCAGTTTTTCATGGATTGCACTCTTTGATGAAGGAAAAGAGAAAGTGAAGATTTACGGCATAGATAGATTTGACGAGAAGCTTTTTGAATGTGTGGGCATTGATGAAGCGCTGAAGGAGAAGAGAGCAGTCATAAAACTAAGCGGAGAGCATCCCGAATACTGTGTAAACTTTTTAGAGCACAAAAACCTGAACACCTACGTTTTTCCCCTAACGCATCTCAACCGGGTTCTCGGAATTCTTGTAATGTATTCAAATTTCAAAATTTCTGAGGAAGAAATCAGACTTTTGCAGACACTCGCAGATAATGTTGCCCTTGCCATTCACACCATAAAGCTTGAAGGGGCAAGAAAAAAATCTTTAAAGCAAATTGAAAGAAACATAGAGCAGTTTGCCATTCTCGCTGATAAAATAAGGAATCCTCTTGCGATTATAACCGGCTATGCTGATATTTTTGCCGGAAAGGAAAAAGATAAAATCCTTGAACAGGTTAGAAAAATTGAAGAAATAATTGAACAGCTTGAAGCTGGATGGCTTGAATCAGAAGATATCAGGAGGCTTCTGAGGGGGTTCAGTTATGAAGAAGATACTGCTGGTTGAGGATGAGCCCGATTTGCTTGAAATTTTCGGATACATGCTTTCAGATTACGAGGTAATTAAAGCCAGCGACGGGAGAGATGCCATTAGATTATTCAAAGAGCATTTGCCCGATATCGTTCTGATGGATGTTGAAATTCCCGGTATTGACGGTGTTGAAGCAACGAGAAGAATTCTCGAGTACAAACCTGATACAAAAGTAATTGCCATCACAGCCTTCGCCAGCAGAAGGGGTAAGGAGATGCTTGATGCAGGAGCGGTAGAGGTGCTTAAAAAACCCTTCAGAATGCAGGAACTGCTCGATACTGTCAGGAAGTATCTATGATTTTTGTCGATTCAAGAGAACCTGACAGAATAGTTCAGAGACTGAAATCACTCGGCATTGACGTTTACGTTCGGCATCTTGAGCTGGGAGATTATCTTGTAAAACATTCAGTTTACGAAGTTGTTGTTGAGAGGAAAGAGGTCAACGATTTCATAAACTCGATAATTGATGGAAGGCTCTTTCGCCAGTGTCACTTCATCTCAGCTAAGTATCCTCTTTCCATTCTTGCTGTCATCGGTGATGTTGACAGAGCTCTTGAAAACAGGGAGATTAGCAGAAGCGCAGTTATAGGTGCCATGATCAGTGTTGCAGTTAAAAACGTTGAGGGTCAGATTGTACCGCTAATATTTAAAAACGAGGAGGATTTTTGCCTGGCCTTAAAGTCGATCGACACAAGTCTTTCAGAGGGCGATCTGAAAATTCTTCCGAAGCTGAAAAAACATGAGAATCCAAAAGTTGCTATGCTAACTGCAATTCCGGGAATTGGGGAAAAGAAGGCTGAAAAGCTACTCGAACACTTCGGAAGCATTCAGAGAATCGCAAATGCCAGTATAAGTGAGCTGAAAAGAGTTGATGGAATTGGAGAGAAAAAAGCGAGAGAAATATACAGATTCTTCCGTTAATCCACCGGAACGAACTTCGTGCCGTAATGAATTATCCCATCCTCTCCATCCTCTCCGTATCTCCTGAAAGCCTTTTTCACCCTCATTCCAATTTTGATTTTGCTGTGGTCACAGGAAACCTGGGAAAGGATTCTTGTACCGTTATCGAGTTCGATCAGTGCAACAACATAGGGCTCCTTTTCCCTCACCACGGTATAGCTAACAATCCTCCCTTCATCGGGTAAAATTGCCTCGACAGGCTTTCCCTTCCTTCTGCACGTCGGACAGAAATTTCTTGGGGGGTAGTGGTAGTTACCGCAGCTCTCGCAGAAACTGCCCCTTAAATCGTACCTGTACCTGATCTTTCTCCATGACCTCGGAACCATTTTATCACCTCCTCAATATTGATACAACCGCAGTTGCTCCTGTCCCGCCGACGTTCAGGGCAAGCCCTCTTTCAGCATCCACCTGCCTTTTTCCCGCTTCGCCACGCAGCTGAAGTGTCAGCTCTACTATCTGCCTAACTCCTGTTGCTCCAACAGCATGACCGCACGCTTTAAGTCCTCCAGATGGGTTTACCGGGATTCTGCCACCAATTTCAGTTACTCCCTCTCTTATGAGTTCAGCACCCTTTCCCTTCTCAGCAAATCCGAGATCCTCGTAGGCAAGAATCTCGGCTATTGTGAAGGAGTCGTGAACTTCCGCAACCTGTATGTCTTCCGGTTCAACACCCGCAATCCTGTATGCCTCTCTGCCAGCCTTAACAACAGACCTCATCGACAGAATATCCTTTCTGCTGTGTAAGGCAAGATAGTCACTTGCCTGCGTGCATGCTTCGATATAAACTGGTGTGTCAGTAATTTTCCTCGCAACATACTCGCTTGCGAGAATCACCGCAGTCGCACCCTCGCTTACCGAAGAGGAGTCGAGGGGATTCCGCGGATCTGTAACGGGGGGTGGGGGAAGAACATACTCTACTCGTATTTCTCTCCGGAACTGAGGCTTTGGATTTTAAGCTCCAGTTATGTGATTTTTAAACCTAAGAAGA
>CAZZLE010000013.1:0-9942 GCA_964654595.1 uncultured archaeon
GATTGCAAAAATCTCCTTATCGCTAAATCCCGAATCCGAATTGAAGGTTGCCTTTAATTCAATTTTCTCCCTGGTTTCTTTCCCTGCCAGCTTCCCCATAACCCACATGAAAAACGCTAAAATTGACAGAACAACAAATACAACGCTCATCCCCTCTGCTGTGAGCATTAAGGCCAGATCTATCATCCAGCTTTCCTTAACCTTTTGATTAAAAAGTTTTGGTTTTTTATGACATGCGGGCGTGGATGAATATGTGGTCCTTATGGTAAGGCATCAGGCTTCCATGGTTTAAAATTTCAAACTTCCCTCCAATTTCTCTTAAAACAGACTCAAAAACAAACTCAGGATCAGCTGTGGAGTCTATGCTCCTTGCCTTGACCATTATGATTACCTCTCCCTCAGCTTTGAGAAAAAACTCGGCATTGCTTTCCAATATCTCAATCTGGTTTTTCTGGGCTATGTCTTGATAGATGAGATCAACCTTCTCAACTATTCCGCTGTACTTCCAAGGCTTTGATGCATCGAAAAGAAGGGGGATGATGTTTTCCCTCTCTCTTGCAAGTTCGAGAAGCTTCTCAAAAGGCTTGGCTGCATATTCAACAGCGTAAATCACACCTTCATCCACAATGTCTGCCAAGTGACTCACTGTAGTTCCACTTGCAGCACCGAGGTAAAGTACTTTCTCATCTCCCTTCAACCTGAGCCTGTGACCCTTTAAAATCATCGCTGCAAGCTTGCTTCTCCACGGAATCCACTCTCTAAAACCATCAAAAACTTTTTCACCGTAATGAGAGCCATACCTGCTTTTTGTAACCAGCAATCCGTCCTTCAGGTAGACATTCCTCATCAGCTCCTTCATTTTCTCCTCAACTCCTCGTATCTCTTAACTATGCTCTCATAAAGACTTTCATCGACCTCTCCCCTGAAGTAGTCGATTTTTGCCGCAATCGCAAGCTTGGCAGCGAGGAATCTTGCCATCTTCCCCCTTTTTGATTTAGGGAGGGTTCTTATGAAGGGATGGAGGAATATGATTCCGTGCTTTGGTACTTTTGCCTTCTTTCCTTTCTTCATTCTGGAAAATGCCTTGTAGAGGCTCTTTTCAGCACCGATAACCTGAATTTTGCTTGCCGGAAATCTTACAAGTTTTTCCATGCTTCCAGCCCTTTCGAGGAGCTTTGCCGCAACCTTTGCACCGGCGAGCTCCGTCATGTTGGGAGCTATCTTTTTCATTACCTCCTCTATCTCTCTCTCAATCTCCTTCCTTAACTCCTTAAGATTTCTGATTTTGTCCTCGAAGCTCTCCGTTATATCTGATTCTTTAACAGCCTTTATATCCTCAAGTTTCTCGCTGAGCATGTTTGTTGCTTCATCGATCTCCTCAAGAGCTTTAACAAGCGCCACAACGTATCTGTCTTCTCTCTTCAGCTCCCTCTCAATTTGCTTTTCAGAAACTTTCAGGGCTGTTTTGCGTAAAATTCTGTAGTAACTCTCTCCCAGAACCTGACTTCCAAGCTCGAAAATGTTAAATGGAAGTGGGGAGGGATTCTCAGCTCTTAAAAAAGAATCTTCAAAATTCTCGCTGACCTCAACATCCTTTCCATCATAAGTGCCGAACCAGAGGTTATACTTCAATTTCAACACCTCTGTTTCTGGCTTTGGTTACTAAACTCCTGCACCCATATCCCTTTTCCTTGAAGTAATCTATGAAACTCCTTTCAATCTCCTTAGCACCGGTGTCGGTGATTGCGTAAACTGTCGGTCCAGTTGAGCTCATTCCAACGCAATCTGCAAGATCGAAACAACCTTTAATCAGCTCACCGTACTGCTCAACCTCTGCTTTCTTAAATCCAAGTTCCTGAATTCGTTTTATTGCAACCCCAAGACTGTCAAGGTCGGCTTCAACAACTGCCGGAAGCATTTTCATTAGAATGAGGTGGCATATCTCCCTGACATCATCAAGCGGAACGGGACAGCTTTTCTGAAAGAGATTGACCTCTTCATCCCCGAAAAAGCCCTTCAGTTCAGGAATTGCCAGAACAATATCCCAGTCGGGGAAGTCAAGTCTTGCAATCAGCGGAGCGGGTTTGGCTTTGCTGGCTGATGAGGGCAGGAAGTCCTTCTTCTCCTTTATTGAGTGCCCGCCATCCACAATTAGCCCTCCGTGGTCAAAAACAGCCACTCCGATTCCAGAAGTTCCTCCTCTGCCCATGATTTCAGCAATCTGTCTCGTTGTAAGATTCAATCCGTAAATCTCGCTGAATGCTTTTCCAACAGCAAGACTGATCTGCGTGCCGCTTCCAAGCCCGACATGGGATTCATAGTCGGATATAACCTCAATTTCAGCACCCTTTCTGCAGTAGCTGACCATCTTCTCAGCAGAAATCCTGAATCTCTCACCGTTTACCGTAACACCTTTGATGACTAAGCTGTCATGCTCCCTAACTCTGATTTCGATGTGGGGCTCTTCCAGAGCTAACCCCACACCCCCATCCACCCTTCCTATAGCACCGTTGAGGTCGATAAGCGTGATGTGGATTCTTGAGGGTGTTCTCAATCTAACCATAAAAGTTATTGATTTGAGGTTTAAAAACACTTTTCGATCCGTTCCCGGCATTCTGTTAACTTTCACAACCACGGAAGATATAATAAACTCCAGCTGAGATGCAGATCATGGATGTTCAAATCGTTGAAGAACTCTCAAGAATGCTTGCTGGTAGAAAGGTTGTAACAAGAGAAGAGGTAAGAAGAAGGGCAATTAGATGTGCTCTGAAGGTTCTCGGATTAAAGCTTGTTGATGCTGAGCCTGATCTGATAGATGAGGTTGCAGACAGTCTTATTGATTGTCCCATCACTCTTAAAAGTCTTCATTTTTCAGATGAGGTTAAGATTGGAGATACATCGTTTTACCATCCTCACACTGTAAAACCGGAAAAAGATGACTTCGAAGAAGCTTACTTTGAATACAGGCAATCGAAGAGGTTTCTTGACGTTTTTGATACCATGCAAGAGGTTGCTGATCGCTTTTTTGAAGGGTACGAGGCCAAGGGGAGGTACATGAGAAAGTACAGCAAAAGTGGAGATTACTACGTTTTCTTCTCCAACATTCATGATGCTTTTGAGGACGTGGATATACACCTGAAAATGGCAGGAGAGGCGGATGGTAATTATGTTATAATAGTCCCAACTGAGGGAGAACTGGATCCCTTCCTGAAGTTTTTCAAGAGATATTCGGAAGATGCAAAGAGAGCGGGACTTAAAATATGGGTTGTCAATCCAGATGCAAAAACTGTTGACCCCTTTATAGGATATCCGAAAGACTTCAAACTTCTAAAGGGCTTTAAGAATCCAAAGGCTGCATCGCTTGTCAGTACATACTGGAGAGTTGATGTCAGGGAGCTGGACTGATTTCTCTAAATTGTTTTCAGATGCTTCAATGGAATTTTATAAAAGAATAAGCCGGGGCCCGGATTTGAGCGGGGGTAAAGCGGATCTGCAGTCCGCCGCATAGCCCCTCTGCCACCCTGGCTCAATATGAGTTGAATCAAATTTGTATTTAAAGGTTGCTGTTGATGGTGGTCTCTCCAGCCAGTACGTCTCCATTTAGGTTGATGCTACCCGTAGTTCATTTCGTCATACCTTTTTAATCCTCAAATCAAACCTGTCTAAATTCATAACCTTATCCCATGCTGCCACGAAGTCTTTAACAAATTTCTCCTTTGCATCGTCGCATGCATAAACCTCCGCCACAGCTCTGAGCTCATCGTGATGCCCGAAAATCAGATCAACTCGCGTTGCTTTGAATTTAAGTTCTCCAGATTTCCTGTCATAACCCTCAAATAAGTAGCGATATTTATCAGCTGCTCTCCATTCAATGTTCATGTCAAGAAGATTCACGAAGAAGTCGTTAGTAAGCGTTTCTGGTTTATCTGTGAGAACACCATATTTTTCATATCCAAAAACAGCTCCCAGAACTCTCAATCCACCGACGAGAACAACCATTTCTGGCACAGTAAGGGTCAAAAGATTTGCTTTGTCAACAAGAAAGTACTCCGGGGTGGTGTAAATGTCATTCTCATTGATAGTTTCTGGATACCTGAAGTAGTTTCTGAATCCATCCGCAAACGGTTCTATCCTTTCGTAGAATTCAACCTCCACCTGATCCTGTGTGGCGTCAACTCTTCCAGGGGTAAATGGAACTTTTATATCCATCCCAGCATTCATAGCTGCTTTTTCTATGGCAGCACATCCACCAAGAACTATCAAATCAGCAATGGAAACTTTTTTCCCGCTCTCCTTACTCTCTTCGTTGAATTCCTTCTGGATTTTTTCATAAAAACTGATAATCTTCTTTAGATCTTCTGGATGGTTAACCTCCCATTGATTCATTGGGTACAACCTTATTCTGGCTCCGTTTGCCCCGCCTCTTCTATCAGAATTTCTGTAAGTTGAAGCTGAAGACCATGCAGTGTAAACAAGCTGGGAAATGCTGAACTCTGAAGCAAGAATTCTCCTCTTCAGCTCTTCGATATCATTTTCATCAATTAATTCGTAATCCCTTTCAGGAAGTGGATCCTGCCATATAAAATCTTCTTCTGGCACATAGGGGCCAAAGTAGAGAATTTTGGGACCCATATCCCTGTGAGTTAGCTTAAACCATGCCCTCGCAAAGGCCTTTTCAAATTCTTCAGGATTTTTTAAGAACCTTCTGGCGATCTGGGAATATTTCTCATCAAACCTGAGAGCCAAATCTGCAGTAAGCATCCTGGGTTTATGCTTTTTGTCTGGATCGTGGGCATCAGGAATTATTTCAGGTGCATCTTTGGCAACCCACTGGGGTTTCCCCGCGGGGCTCGTTTCCAGTTCCCACTCGTAGTTAAAAAGAATGTGCAGGAACCTGATCCCGAACTTGGTGGGTGTGGGAGACCAAGTAAGTTCGAAACCTGAGGTATAGGTGTCGGGTCCTTTTCCGGTCTTATAATTATACTCCCACCCCAGCCCCTGTTTTTCTATCGGTGATGAGGAGGGATCCGGACCCAGGTATTTATCTGAAGCAGCCCCGTGGCATTTTCCAAATGAGTGCCCTCCCGCAATCAAAGCAACCGTTTCTTCATCATTCATTCCCATATTACCAAAAATCGCTCTTATTTCCATAGCCGATGCCTTGGGATCAGGAACTCCTCCGGGTCCTGCCGGATTGACATAAATAAGCCCCATTTCAGTGGCAGCATACGGTTCTCTGGGTTTTCCATCTTTAAATCGCTCCTTCGCCGTAAGCATCTCTTCCTCTTCTCCCCAGTCAGGACTCTCATCAGGCTCAAATATGTCCTCTCTACCAAGCCCGAAACCGATTATCTTCACACCCATATCTTCCAGTGCAACAGTTCCGGCAAGAATTATCAGGTCTGCCCAGGAGAGCTTTTTCCCGTATTTTTTCTTAATTGGCCACAGAAGCCTTATAGCTTTATCAAGGTTAATATTGTCTGGCCAGTTTATTCTTGGCGGAAAACGAATGCTGCCATCCCTCGCTCCACCTCGCCCATCAAAAATTCTGTAGCTTCCGGCACTATGCCAGGCCAGTCTTATAAAAAGAGGCCCATAGTGTCCGAAATCGGCAGGCCACCAGTCCTGTGACTGTTTCATAAGTTCTTTTAGATCCTTTATAACAGAATCCACATCCAGCTCCTGAACTTCCTTCAAATAGCAGTAATCTTGACCATACGGACTGGAGTTCGGACAGTTTTGCCTCAGAATTTTTAAATTTAGCCTGTTAGGCCACCAGTCAGTTAACCACCTTTTTCTAAATTTACCTTGCCCTTCTCCCATTTTATCAGTAATTTTTCCAATATTTAAATTTATCTCTTACTGGCAGGCCTGTGATTTTTAGCGTTCTATTTTTCGACGTTTTCCTTGAATACCAAACCAAAAGCTCCATTTTTGAAGATTGTGCCACAGTGAATGTATTTAAAAATTGATGCTTTAAAAATTTCGTAACTTGAGAAAAAAATTCCGGGAAAAAGTTTAAATATTAGTAGTTCTAATTATTAAACATGCTCGAAAGGCGTGCGACCGTTGTAGGGCTAATAATACTACTGGTGGTTGCCTTACTTGGCTGTGCAGAACAACCTGCTCCCGCACCTAAACCGGAAGAAAAGAAGGAACCGATTGTTATATGTGCACTTTTTGACCCGAGAATTCCGGTCCTAAAAGCTGATGCAGAGGCCATAAAGACTGCCGTTGATGAAATAAATGCCGCAGGAGGAATTTTAGGTAGAGAAGTTGTGTTTATACATGAAGACACTCAGAGGAAAGTGGACATAGCAGTTTCAGCTTACAGAAGCGCTGTCGTCGAAAAGAACTGTAAGTTTGTTTTCTTAGAGGGTGTTTCCGAGGAGGCGTTGGCTATAATAGATGAAGGGGCAAAGCTCTATCCCAACTATCCACACATTGTGATATCATCTCAGGCAGCTGTTGGAACCACGCTGAAAGTTATGCAGGATTATGATAAATACAAGTTCTACTTCAGAAATCTCCCGCCGGATCCGGATCTCAACTACAGAGTGCCCAAGACACACTTTGAAATTGCAAAGGCAATTGGGGCTAAGAAAGTTGCCCTGCTGTTGGAAGAGGCTGCCTGGACTGAATGTGCAAGAAAGGGCTGTGAGGTAGATACACCATATGGAAAAGTTGAAATGAAGGCCATGAAGGACTGGGTGCCAGAAGAGTTTGGCTTAGAAGTGGTTTATGTTGCCAATGTCGCAGTTGGCCAGAAGGACTTCTTACCAATGCTTGAAGAGGCTGCAAGAAGGGGGGCTGAATACATCTTTGTCCTTTCAAGCTGGTATACCGATACCATAACTATGACAAAACAGTGGGCTGAATCTGGAGCAAAGAATATCCCGGTAGGATACTTCGGTGGCCCGAATCAGTGGGGAGTGTTCTACAACCTCACTGGAGGGAAAGCTCTGGGAACGATGTCCATATTCTACGACACACCAAACGTTCCTCCTGTAACTGCCAAGACGAAAGAGGTTGTCAAGAAACTAAATGCAATGGGTCTTGCCGTTGATATGAGTGTCCATTACTATTACTCAGAAGTTTACAGGATTAAGGAGGCAATCGAGAGAGTGGGTAGCCTGGATATTGACAAGATAATAAAGACAATTGAGGAAATGGATGATTTTGAACATACAGCCTTGCCAAGCCAATACGTGTACTTCGGCTATAAGAATCCAAACTTCCACTCATACACCGGTGGTTACGTCCTGATAGCACAGTTCCAGTGTGATGGAAAGCCCGTCTGGATTACACCGTCAGAACTTCTCAAAGAAGCTGGATTTAGTGAAGAAGTGCAGAAAGTTTCAGACATAAGCCTGTATAAGTCTCCAGAAGAACTGAGAAGGACTTGTTCAAGCTAAGAGGGATCAGATGTTAGACGTTTTGGCTTATATTTTTTTATACACATTTATTTTTGGTTGTCTGTTTCTTGGCACCGCGCTTGGTTTCACGATCATCACGGGTGTTCTTAGAATTTTCCACCTGGGTTACGGAATGACTTTCCTGATTGTTGCCTATGGAACCTGGGCATTTTGGAAAGATTTTGGCTTAGATTTTCTGATATCGATTCTGCTAAGTTTTCTGCTGCTCGCGGCAATTACCGTGATCATCTACAAGCTTGTTATCTCCAAGTTCCTTGAAGAGGAGGACTACCTCCTGGCAGCCCTCATCTCAGTTTTTATAATCATTGAGGAACTCATCAGCCACATCTATCCGGAAATCGTCGGAGTCTACCTTCCAACCTCGGTAACCAGGGAAACCATCAGCGTCGCTGGAGCAAGTGTTCCCGGACAGCTTGTGGTGGTTTCATTGGTTTCGCTTCTGATAACCTTCATATACCTGCAGCTCCTGACCAGAACGAAAACAGGTCTGATAATGAGGGCGATAAGTCAAAATGTTTTTGCTTCGAAGCTCATGGGCGTCAACTTCGACAGAATGTTCATGCTTGCGCTTGTGATCGCTTCAATTCCTCCTGGAATAATAATACTGCTCCTCAGCCCGGTATGGGCACTGAATCCATTTATAGGCTGGCCCCTCTTCACATACGCAATACTCGCAACCGTGCTTGGAGGTCTCGGAAATCTAAAAGGGACGATAACCGCATCATTCATTCTCGGTTTTGTCTTTGCCGTAACTGGATTTGCTATAAATCCAAGAATGATGTTATTCGCCGCGTTAGTGATAGTAATAGTTGTGCTTGTTTTCAAACCACGTGGTTTGGCGAGGGCTGAGACGATATGGTGAGACTGGAAGCAAGAAGAGGAAGAGTTATAATCCATTTCTACAGTAGAAAGTTCGAGTGGATCATAGAGCCAAGGTACTGGAAAAATCCCTTCATTGGACTAATAATCTGGCTTCTAATACCCCCAATAATTCTGGCGATTTCCCAAATTGTTCCGATAAGCGTTCTTTCAATACTCTCAACCTTAATATTCGCAAACATCCTTTGTATTCTTGCCATCCCCCTCACCCTGCAGATAATAGGAACCGGTAGAGTGAACTTCGGTCCACACTTTTTCGCAGCTATCGGTGGGTACACAAGCGCTTTGCTGAGCAAAAACTTTGGTTTTTCACCACTTGCAACACTTCCCGCATCATTCGCATTTGGATCTTTGATAGCTCTGGGACTTAGTCCAATAACAATAATTTCCCGAGGGCTCTACTTTGTACTCATAACTCTGCTTCTGCCATTCATCTTACTTGAGATAGCATACTGGCAGTCCGAGATATTTGGTGCTGAGACAGGAATCCCAGGCGTTCCAATGCTTTTTGACACCGGAAACATATTTCAGGATGTAATTCTGTACTTCTACCTTTCCCTTGCCATCGCTCTGGTTTACCTGTTAATTTCTGACAGAATACTCAGATCAAGGTACGGATTCATGATGGGTGTTATAAACGAGGATGAGGAGGTTGCAGAAACATACGGGATAAATACTACAAAAATAAAGATTCCAACATTCACACTGACAAGCGGGGCTATGGCAATTGCCGGATGGTTCATAGCACACTATTACGGTTCATTTACGGGCCCGGCATGGTTGTATCCATCCTTCCTGATACTGATACTGCTCACAACAACCCTGGGTGGGAAGGGGGCAATTTACGGGGTTGTGATAAGTGCATACGTAATAGCCACGCTCAGAGAGATCACGAGAGTTGCGTTTGGAGAACTTTCAATAGTTGTGCTTTTCCTGATACTGCTGCTCCTGCTCTACTTCCTACCTGAAGGTTTCTGGGGGCTTTACAGGAAAAAGAGGTACAGAGAGTATTTCCCGACTATAAAAATAAGGAGAGGATGATGAAATGCTCGACATTAGAAACCTCAAAAGAAAATTTGGGGGAATAGCTGCAGTAGATGATGTCACTCTAAGGATAGAAAAGGGAGAAATAGTTGGATTGATTGGGCCGAATGGTGCGGGGAAGACCACGCTGATAAACCTCATCTCAGGCTACTACTACCCCAATGAAGGCAAGATAATTTTCAATGGAAAAGACATAACAAGGGAGAGACCTTTTGTCAGGGCTAAAATGGGTATATCGAGGACTTTTCAGAACCCGAGACTCATAGGGAATATGACCGCTCTTATGAACGTTTTATACGCAATAATTGGTAAAGAAGGGGAAAAAATAACCTTGCACGAGGCTTACTCTGAAGCCGTTTACTACTTGGACTTTTTTGGATTGTTGAAAAGAAGGGATGTTCTGGCCAATGATTTGCCGATTTACGAGATGAGACTGCTTGAGCTTGCCAGAGCTTTAGCCCTGAAACCGAAACTGCTGCTCATTGATGAAGCAATGGCAGGCCTTAATCCCGCGGAGGCGGAGAGAATTTCCGCGCTTATTGCAAGAATAAGAAAAGAGTTTGCCCTAACAATTGTCTGGGTC
>CAZZLE010000014.1:0-1574 GCA_964654595.1 uncultured archaeon
CACAATTTTTTCCGCAGCTTTACCGCTGAACGGAAAGCTGAGGTTTGCAATTTGCTCAGGAATTTTCTCATCGAACGGCACTCTACCAGCAAACTCTACTCCGTTTTCAGAACAATATTTTTCAATTTCCAAAGCGATCTCCACATTTAAATCATACTTGTTAACCACAACGAATGGTTTTATCCTGAAATGCTCACATAAATCAATTACCCTCATCATATCACTAAAACCTGAAGCTGTCGGCTCCGTTACGATGATGGCCGCATCAACACCCGTTAAACTCGCCATCACCGGACAACCTACTCCAGGAGCGGAATCTATGATGAGAAATTCACTCCCGCTCTCATCCGCAACTTTTTTTGCTCTGTTTTTTACTTCTGTAACAAGCCTCCCGGTGTTTTCCTCTCCCGGCTTCAGTCTTGCATGGATGAAATATCCCCACTCAGTCTTTGAAAAATAGATCTCACCTGTCTTCACGTTCTTCATCTCTATCGCTTTTTCCGGACAGACATTGAAGCAGAAGGCACATCCCTCACACTTTCTCTCTTCAACATAGTATCCGTCTGGAGAAATTGCCCCAAATTTGCAGAGTTCGTAACATAATCCGCAGGCTGAGCATTTCTCACTCAATATTTCCGCCTTCTTCGTGGCAACAAAGTCTTCTACCTCCAGAATTGTGAGATTAAGCAGAATGTGCAGGTTTGGAGTATCGACATCACAGTCCGCTATAACCCCTCCCTCCAGAGCGTGAATCGTTGCCGAAAAAATCGTTTTTCCCGTTCCACCCTTACCGCTTATTACGGCAACCTGGTTCACACTATCACCTCATAAAGCTGGACAAAAAATTCTTTCATATCGCGAAGGAGTTCTCCTCGTGAGTACTTTTCTGCAATATCCTTGCTGAACGGGATTCTACCGAGAATTTCTATGCCTTCCTCACTGCAGTATTTCTCCACTCCATCGAAGGGCAAACCATGTTTGTTTATAACAACCCCAAATTTTTTGCCAATTTCAGATACAACCTCGACCGAAATTTTCAGGTCATGAAGCCCGAATGGAGTGGGTTCTGTAACGAGAATAACGTAATCAGCATCGCTCACACTCTCAACCATGGGACAAGACACGCCTGGAGGAGAGTCGATTATTGCTTTGCTTCCCATCAGCTCCTTAACCTGCTTTATCAGAAATACCCCCGAAGCCTCACCTATTTTAAGCTCTCCGTAGGTTAGAGTTATCTCATCTGACCTCACTCTAACTATTTTCCCCGTATGGTAATCGACTTCCTCCATCGCCTTTTCTGGACAGAGATACACGCATGCACCGAAGCTGTGGCAGAGTTCGGGAAGGGGATAAGCCCTTTTAACAACATAGATTGCAGAGTACTGACACACGTCCTTGCATACCCCACATGCGTTGCAGTTATCCTTGACTTCCGGCACCTTTCTGAAGGCAATTCTCTCTTCTACGTCACCCTTAACGAATATGTAATCGTTTGGTTCCTCAACGTCCAGATCAAATAGGTCTGTTGAGTTGAATACTGCCAGATTTACCGCAACAGTTGTCTTTCCAGTCCC
>CAZZLE010000015.1:0-3683 GCA_964654595.1 uncultured archaeon
GAGGGTAGAGAGGTTATGGCGAAAATGGGCTACGAATTTGATGCTGTGGCAGAAGTTAGAAGAGTTGCGGAAATGACGGCGGAGAACAAATCATCGATGCTGCAGGATTTGGAGAGGGGAAAGAGGACGGAGGTTGAATTCATCAATGGCGCTATAGTGAAAAAGGGAGAGGAGTTTGGAATTGACTGTCCAACAAATAAAACACTTCTGAATCTTGTAAGGGGTGTTGAGAGTGGATTTTAACGTTTTAAGTGTGCTCATCATCTCTGCAATGCCATTTTCCGAGCTGAGAGGAGCGATTCCCCTGGCACTCTACCTCGGTTTTACTCCTGCAGAATCATATATCATTTCCGTTCTCGGAAACATTCTGCCAGTCCCCTTCCTGCTTCTTTTCCTCGAATATCTCGTGAGAATTGCGACAAGAATCGATTTCATTGCCCGAATTTACGGAAAAATTGTCGATAGGGTGGAAAAGAGAAAGAAGATTGTGGAAAACTATGGCTACTTCGGCCTTACACTATTTGTTGCCATCCCGCTTCCGGTAACTGGTGCCTGGACAGGGACGCTTTTGGCCTTCCTTCTCCAGCTAAACCGCCTGAAAGCTTTTCTCTTCATCTCCGCTGGAGTTTGCGTTGCGGGTTTCGTGGTCTTAATGGCATCAATTGGGATTATAAGACTTCTATAATTTATTACAAAACCAAAAGCTTATTGGTAAAGGTGTGCTATCATAAAGTGTGATTGACTTACTGACATCCACCAGAGTTCAGATTCTCTCAAAGCTGATTGAGAGGCCTTATACGGCATCGGAAATAGCAAAGATTACAGGTTACTCCAAAACGACAGTTAGCTACCATCTCAGCAAGCTGAACGAGGCCGGGCTGGTGGAGAGGCTTGAGAGAGGCAAGTGGGTTTACTACAAAATAACACCCAAGGGAGAGAGAAGGGTGAAGGTTGAGGCAGCGATTTCCCTTGCATCTCTTGCAGGAGCGGTGATTTCAGCAGCAATTTCAGCGCTTAAATATGCACTGAAGTTTGCTGAAAAGCCCTTAATGGTTGCAGAAAGGACATACACCCCTCCAGCCACCGGAATTAATTTGGAACTGATTGTGGCTTTGATACTGATAAGCATCTTTGTTTACCTGAAGTTCAGAAAGTAATTAATGCAGATATCCGCTGAAATGCCTTCATGCAGGAAGACCTAACAGGAGATTCACAAATGAAGAACACTTTTCAGACCAAATAGGATGAAAAATCCTTTTAATGTAAATTCAATTTCGTTAATCTTTTATTCTGGTGAGATGGCGATTAAAAGGGGTGGTTAAAATTCTGATTGAGGTAAGATTTCACGGCAGAGGAGGACAGGGAGTGGTAACAGCAGCTGATCTGCTTGCTGTTGCGGGATTTAGGGAGAGATACTACACCCTATCCTTTCCGATGTTTGGAGCCGAGAAGAGAGGCACTCCGGTTGTCTCATTTCTGAGAATTTCCGACGAACCAATAGTTGCAAGGGATGAGGTTTACAATCCCGATTATGTTGTTGTCCTCGATCCTACAGTGATGGAAACGGTAAACGTAGTTGCCGGGTTAAAGGAGGGGGGAATGCTGATAGCGAACTATCCAAAGGGCTCGGAAGATCTCAAAAAGGAAATAAGGGCTGATGAACTTAAGATAAAGGTCGCTACCATCAACGCAACGAAGATGACCATGGAAATTCTTGGAAGACCGATAACCAACACAACCATGGTTGGGGCTTTTGGCGGAGCTACAAGGCTCGTTTCTCTCGAAACGCTTTTGGAGGTCATCAATGAGTGGTTCAGGGGAGAGCTTGCCGAGAAGAACGCAAAGCTGGTCGAGGAGGCTTATCGTTACATGATGGAGGTGTGCAGGAATGAAGATTAAGATCAATATCGGTGCAGTGTCTGAACCAATGCAATCAGAGAAACTTAAAACTGGAGACTGGGGAACTCATTATCCGGTTGTTGATAAAGAGAAGTGCACAGCCTGCAAAACATGCGAACAGTACTGTCCTGATCTGTGCATTGAGGTTAAAGAGGCTGGAGAGGAGAAATTTGCTGTCGTTGACTACAACTACTGCAAGGGATGCGGTATTTGCTCTTCAGTCTGCCCCTTTGAGGCAATCAAGATGGAACTCAAAGATATATTCAAATTGGAGGTTTGCTGAGGTGGTTAAATGAAGCAGGTTGTTAGAGGTTTTTACTCAGTCGCGTACTCAGTTAAACTCTGCCGCCCCAATGTAATTTGCGCTTATCCCATCACACCGCAAACTGAAATAGTCGAAAATCTCGCTGCAATGTACGCCAACGGGGAACTGGGGGGTGCAGTGTACATCACAGCTGAATCGGAATTCGGTGCAGCAAGTATTCTTGTCGGTGCATCTGCTGCGGGTGCGAGAGTTTTCACCGCAACATGCAGCCAGGGTTTGATTTTAATGAGCGAGGTTCTTTTCAACGCAGCCGGAATGAGGTTGCCAATAGTGCTTGTAAACACCAACAGGGCTTTGTCAGCCCCTCTGAGCATCTGGAACGACCATCAGGACAGCATGGCATTAAGGGATGCAGGAATCATGCAGGTTTACGTTGAGAACAATCAGGAAGCTCACGACATGATTCCTCAGGCTTACAAGATAGCAGAGAACAGAAAAGTTCTGCTTCCCTTCATGGTCTGCATGGATGGTTACAAGCTAACCCATGCCTACGAGCCTGTTGATCTGCTCAGCCAGGAAATGGTTGACAGTTTCCTTCCTCCTTACGAGCCTGCTGCTTATCTGACCACCAAGAAGCCGCTTGCATTCGGATGTTACGCTCCACCGCACATCTACATGGAGTTCAGAGTTGCGATGCAGAGGGCAATGGAAAGGGCAAGGGATGTTATGCTTGATGTTTTCAAAGAATGGGCAGAGGTAAGTGGAAGGGACTGGGGTGGACACATCTCTGTGGATTTTCCGGATTCAAAGATTTTCGTTGTTGCAATGGGGTCTGTTGCGGGTCTGCTAAGGAAAGTGGTTGAGGAACTGAGAAATGAAGGAGTGAGCGTTGGATTGATAAAGATCAGAACATTCCGTCCATTTCCGGTTGAAGAGCTGAGGGAAGCTCTGAAGGATGCCGAGAAGGTTGTGGTCTTCGATCGCTCGGTCAGCTTTGGCTATGAGGGGCCGGTTTCAATTGAGTTAAAATCTGCAATCTACGGATACAGCAACGCTGAAATCTATTCCTTTGCTGTTGGGCTTGGTGGCAGAGATATGCCAAAGGACTTCCTTGAGAGGATTATCAGGGATGTTGCAGAAGGAAGGGAGAAGCCCGGATTTGCTTTCAAGGGTCACCATGAGTTCGAGGAGGTGATACCGTGAAGTACTTCGGCAGCGGTCATGGAGCCTGTCCGGGATGCGGGCTGACAATTGCTGTTAAAACCGTCCTGAACGCTCTCGATGGGAAAGTCTTTGCAGTTAACCCGACAGGCTGTCTGGAAATCATAAGCTCCCAGTACGGCAAAAATGCCTGGGGTGTTCCTTACATTCACTCACTCTTTGAGAACGCTGCTGCTGTGGCAGCGGGAATTGAGGCTGCACTGAGAGCACTGAAGAGGAAGGATGAGGGATATGTGGTGGTATTTGCAGGCGATGGTGCCACGGCAGATATAGGAATTGGAACTCTCAGCGGGGCATT
>CAZZLE010000016.1:0-2777 GCA_964654595.1 uncultured archaeon
AGCTCCCACTTGTAGTACTTTGCTCCAGGTCTTTCTTCCCCGTCATCAAGCACGACTCTGAACCCCTTTAGCCTTTCGGCGAGTTTTCTGCACGCCTCCATAACTTCCTCTTCCCTGCCCTTGTAGAGAATCGGAATTATAACAATCTGAACTGGAGCAACTTCAAATGGCAAAACAAGACCATTGTCATCTCCGTGAATGCTGATTAGCGCTGCAATACATCTTTCTGAAATTCCATAACATGTCTGGTGGGCGTAGTAGTGCTCGCCATTGGGTGCTTCATATTTTATATCAAATGTTCTTGCAAAATTATCTGCAAGATGGTGAACTGTACCAATCTGCAGTGTTCTGCCATCAGGCATTATGGTGTCAAATGCTATTGTGTAAGCTGCTCCTGGAAATTTATCCCAGTCAGGACGGCGGATAACCATGTATGGAATGGCAAGGAAGTCGTAGAACTCCTTGTAAAATCCTATCGCTTTTTTTACGTGCTCCGCTGCATCATCAAAATCTTTGTGGACTGTATGCGCCTCTTTAAATGATGTGATTTCCCTGAGCCTGATGAGGGGTCTTGTGTGCTTTGTTTCGTAACGGAATGTGTTAACAATCTGGTAAACCTTGAGAGGCAAATCCGCGTGGTTTCTGATCCAAAGCCTGAACATGGGATACATTGCAGTTTCGCTTGTTGGCCTTAAAGCAAGTTTGACTTCAAGAGGTGTTAAACCACCATGCGTGATCCAGTAAACCTCGTCCTCAAAACCCTTTATGTGCTCTCCCTCCTTGCCAAGTTCAGTTTCAGGTATCAGAGCTGGAAAGTAAACCTCATCATGCTCCCTGTCCATAATTTCTCTAAGTTTTGAATAAACAAGCTGTCTGATTTTGAAACCGAATGGATACCAGACGTAAAGCCCCTTTACGGGATACCTGACGTCCATGATTTCCGCGACCTGTATCAGCTCGTTATACCACTCTGAGAAGTTCTCCTTCGATGGCAGCGTCATCAGAATTGGGAGTGAGATGCAATATTTATTAGTTTTCTAAAGCCCGTTAGGAAGCATTCCTCCTTTTGACAAAACATAGCAAAAAGTTTAAATACACTGATTGAGATTGCTCCCTTATGGCGGGAACAGGTGATGGACTTTGGGTTTATTGACTATTTAAAGAGAGCAAGGATAGATAACAGGAATCCTGTTATAGGGGAGATAAAGGTCTTCTCTCCTCTCTACGGAGACCTGCTGAAGGGGAGAAGGGTTGAAGATATCCTGAAAGCTTACGAGAGAGCTGGAGTGGCGGCAATTTCCTACATAACAGCCAGAGAGTTTAAGGGTGACTTCAGCACTTTGAAGAGAATAACTGAGATGACAAATCTTCCTGTTTTACGGAAGGATTTCATAAGAAGCCGGGAAGAGGTTGAGAGGAGTGCTGAAGCAGACGTTTCCGCACTGCTGTTGATTGCAAGGCATTTAAAAGAAAAAACTGCTGAAATGGTTGATTTGTGTAAAGAGCACGGTATAGAGCCGGTTGTTGAAGTTCACCATGCGGAGGATTTGGTTTACACAGAAAACAGCAGAGTTGTCCTGATAAACAACAGAGACATTGACAGAATGGAGAAGGATGGAGGCAATGTGGAGGTAACGGCAAAAATTGCTGAAAGAGTTAAGGCTTTCAAGATAAGCGGCAGCGGAATAAACACGATCAGAGACTTGCTTTTTGTTTTGAAGCATGTTGATGCGGTTCTGATTGGAACTGCCTTCATGATGGCTGAAGATACGGAGAGTTTTGTCAGGACATTTGTGGAGGCGGGAAGATGATAGGAGAGGTTTTGAAGGGGCTGAACTTTGAAACAGCTTACAATCTCGCCACTAAAATTTCAGATCTGGATGAGATTGAGATCGCAGCCATACTTGGGGCAATTGAAGCTAAAGGTTACGATGCAGAGGTTCTTGCAGGCTTTGCAAAGGGGGTGGCTGAGAAGGCGAGGATAGACCTCGGTGAGGTTGCTGACACTTGTGGCACTGGCGGAGATGGGGTTTCATCAATAAACGTAAGCACAGCCGTTGCAATCGCCCTCTCAACAGTTCATCCCGTTGCAAAACATGGAAACAGAGCAGTCAGCTCAAAAAGCGGTTCTGCGGACGTTCTTGAGTCTCTTGGTGTGAACATCGAGATGAATGAAAAAAAGGCGAGAAGGATGATCTCCGAAACGGGCTTCGCATTTCTTTTCGCCCCGCTTTACCATAAAAGCTTTGCAAAGGTTGTAAATGTGAGAAGGAAGCTGGCCATAAAAACAATTTTCAATATCATAGGTCCACTAACAAACCCAGCAAATCCAGTTGCTCAGATTGTGGGTGTTGCAAATGCTGATTTGGTGAGAACTGTTGGAGAAGCTCTGGTTATTCTCGGAAGGAGAGGTGTGGTTGTTCACGGAAACGGGCTGGATGAAGTCAGTCCATCAGACAAGACAAAAATGGCAATCGTTGACGGGGATGTTGATATCTTAACAATTCAACCCGAGGACTTCGGGGTTAAGAAAACAGAGATAATTCCATGCCAGAGCAGCGAGGAGTCTGCAAGAAGAATTAAGGCTGTTTTTGATGGAAAAGGTCTGGAGGAGGACAGAATCTTCGTGGCATTAAACTTTGCAACCTCACTTTTCGCGCTTGGCTTTGAAGACCTGAAGGAGAACATGGAGATATTTGAGGAGAAACTTCAGAATGGGGATTTTAAGAGAAAGCTGGAGGATATTGTATGCAGAAGCACGAATTTGTAGAACCTGT
>CAZZLE010000017.1:0-7812 GCA_964654595.1 uncultured archaeon
AAATTTTGAGATGTATCATCTGGTCAACCGATGCTTCTTTAACGAATTCACCGGGCTTTATTTTAACAAAAGATAAATCGCTCAGATCATCAAGGTTCTCACCGGAACGGGTTATGTAAATCGAATCAGCCATTTTAAAGCTAATGTTCCCGCTCGCTCCGTCAATCAACCTCGATGCTGCGAGAAGCTTCCCGATTTTAATCGCATCTTCGAACATAATTTCAAAAGAACGAAACATTTAAAAATCTTTTTTCTCTAATGAATGATGCCAGAGGGCTATTTTAAAATCAAAAAACCAAAACGAAAAGTGATGGACATGATAGAGGAGAAAATATATAAAGGAACCACGACGGTGGGTCTGGTTTGTAAGGATGGAGTAGTCCTGGCTACCGAGAAAAGAGCGACCATGGGTAATTTCATAGCAAGTAAAACTGCAAAGAAAATCTACCAGATTGCAGACAGGATGGCCATGACAACTGCAGGCAGCGTGGGTGATGCCCAGTTTCTTGCAAGGATAATCAAAATCGAAGCGAACCTGTATGAAATAAGGAGGGAGAGAAAGCCAACCGTAAAAGCCATTGCAACCCTCACATCAAACATTCTCAACTCATACCGTTACTTCCCCTACCTTGTTCAGCTTCTCATAGGCGGTATTGATTCAAAAGGAAAGAGCATTTACTCCATCGACCCAATAGGAGGAGCGATAGAGGAGAAAGACATAGTGGCAACAGGAAGCGGCAGCCTTACTGCCTACGGTGTGCTTGAGGACAGATTCACGCCAGAAATGAGTGTTGATGAAGCCGTTGAACTTGCTGTGAGGGCCATATACTCAGCAATGAAAAGAGACTCTGCCTCAGGTGATGGTATTGATGTGGTGAAGATAACGGAAGACAGGTTTTACCAGTACAGTCCTGAAGAACTGGATCAGATACTTGCAAAATTCAGGAAATAAGGATGAAGAAATATCTGGATGAAATACGGGAGAAGGTAAAGGAGTATCTGCCACCGAAAGTTAAAGTAAAGAGCATAGAGTTCGAAGGACCCCAGCTCGTAATCTACGTTGAGAACCCGCAGGAGCTTGCAGAAGTCGACATAGTCAAGAAGCTCGCCAAGGATCTGAGAAAGAGAATAATAATCCGCGCTGATCCTAAATCACTGAAACCCCCGGAGGAGGCAAGGCAGGTAATCATGCAAATTGTCCCAGAAGAAGCGAAGATCTCAAACATCTTTTTTGATGAAGAGAACGGAGAGGTAATCATAGAAGCTGAAAAGCCTGGAGTTGTCATAGGGAAACAGGGTTCCACATTCAGAGAAATAATGCGTGCTGTTGGCTGGAGTCCAAGGGTTGTGCGCACACCACCCATAAAATCAAAGATCATTGAAAACGTCAGGAACTACCTTCTAAGCGTAAGAGATGAGAGAGGAGAAATTCTGAAAAAAATTGGAGAAAGAATACACAGAACTCCGTCAATAGAAGAGAAGTGGGTCAGGGTTACGTTTCTTGGTGGAAGCAGAGAGGTGGGGAGAAGCTGCTACCTGCTTCAGACACCTGAGAGCAGAATTCTAATTGATTGCGGCGTGAACGTGAGCAACCTTTCAAGCACCCCCTACCTCTACGTCCCCGAAGTTCAGCCCTTAGATGCTATCGATGCTGTTGTAATAACTCACGCACACCTTGACCACTGCGGTCTTGTGCCCCTGCTCTACAAGTTCGGCTACAGAGGCCCGATCTACATGACCCCGCCAACAAGGGATCTCATGGTCTTACTGCAGCTCGATTTTCTTGAGGTTGCAGGAAGAGAGGGCACAAATGCTCCTTACAGCTCAAACCACATCAGGGAGGCTTTGAAACACACCATCACTCTCGATTACGGGGTTGTCACAGACATTAGCCCTGACGTCAGGCTGACATTTTACAATGCCGGTCATATTCTCGGATCAGCGATAGCACACTTCCACATAGGAGAAGGACACTACAACATCGCATTTACGGGAGACTTCAAGTTCGAGAAGACAAGACTATTCGACAGAGCAGCAACGAACTTCCCGAGGCTTGAAGCTCTTGTTATGGAAGCCACTTACGGTGGGGCAAACGATATGCAACCCTCAAGAAAGGAGGCTGAAGAGAAGCTAATTGAGGTCATCAACCGAACGCTGGACAGGGGTGGGAAAGTGCTCATTCCGACTTTCGCTGTAGGAAGAAGCCAGGAGGTTATGATCGTTCTTGAGGAGGCGATGAGAGAGAAGAAGATAAGAGAGACCTATGTTTATCTCGACGGGATGATTTACGAGGCTACAGCAATCCACACGGCATATCCGGAGTATTTGAACGCACAATTGCGGGATCTGATTTTCTACCACGGAATAAATCCCTTCATAAGCGAGAACTTTGTTGGGGTTGATTCATCTTCAAAGAGGGAGGAGGTGATCAGCGACCCGTCACCGAGTATAATAATCGCAACTTCAGGTATGCTGAACGGTGGGCCGGTTATGGAGTACTTCAGACATCTCGCAGAAAATGAAAGAAACACAATAGTCTTTGTCGGTTATCAGGCTGAAGGGACGCTTGGCAGAAAAATCCAGAAAGGGTGGAAAGAGGTCCCATTCCCAGTTGCCGGGAGAAGAGAGGTCGTTGAGGTGAAGATGGAGGTTGAAACCGTTGACGGATTCTCGGGACACTCCGACAGAAAGCAGCTCATGAACTATCTACGCTATTTGAACTCCAAGCCTGATAAAGTCGCAACGGTGCATGGAGATGAGGCAAAGTGCATTGACCTTGCATCAAGCATATACAAAACATACAGAATCGAAACCAGAGCGCCAATGAATCTTGAGACGATAAGGTTTGTTTAGGCAGTAAGTTTATTTGTTCGAGGTTGGTGAAATATTATGAAAAGAATCTTTGTCTGTCCGGTTTGTAAATCAAAGGATGTTGATCTTGACGCCGGAGGATACACGGGGAAGTATCAATGCAAGAAATGCGGTTACGTTGGAAGCCTTGTTTTGGAGATGACGGAAGGAGAGTACAGGGAGATGATGGAAAAAGAGAGATTCGAAAGGATAGAAGATGAGAAATCGAAGCCAAAAGGTGTAAGGGAGGACTGAAGTTAAGCTTAAGCTTATATTCCCCAAACCAACTTTTTTTATGCAACAAGTTTCATCTCACGTAAAATCCGGAAAACCTGTCATGATTCTTGATTCAGAAAGGAGTGCAATCTGCATTCCTGCGGAGGTTGTTAGCGGTGAAATACTCAACTTCATGATGAAGAACTGCGACGAAATTCGTCTTGCTTTGACATGGAGGCAGATTTTAAATTTGGGGCTGAACAGGTTCAGGTTCCAGAACGGTAATTTAATTCCGATCGACCCAAATCTTGAGAAAATTTCAGCTGATGACAGGGCTGTATTCATAAGAGAGCTCGTTGCTGGAAAGGTAAGGGAGGTGAAGTATCCCGGAAGAATATTTGTTGAGGAGACGAAGGAGATGGGGGTGCTTGAGAGGCCCGGGATTGCTGAGGCCTGTGTTGATCTTGCGAGAATGGCAGGTTTCAGTCCATCAGCCATCTACGCCCCGCTGATGACAGCTGAAGGAGGTGTGGCTGGAGAAGATTACGCCCTCAAATTTGCAGAAGAACACTCAATGCCCGTTTTCAGGATAAAGGACATGATTGAGTTCAGAATGAAATCAGAAAAAATTGTCGAGAGAGTTGTTGAAGCCACCCTCCCAACAAAGTTCTACGGAACTTTCAAGGCGGTGGGTTACAAAACACCTCTGGGTGAAATCGTTGCTCTCGTCAGAGGCAGGGTTGATGAGGGAGATGTGCTGGTGAGGATACACTCAGAATGTCTCACAGGGGATATTTTCCACTCCCTGCGATGCGATTGTGGTGATCAGCTTGAAAATGCCCTTAAAATGATTGACAGAGAGGGCAAGGGTGTGGCAATTTACATGAGGGGGCATGAAGGAAGAGGGATAGGCTTAATAAACAAGCTGATGGCTTACAAGCTTCAGGAAGAGGGCAAGGACACTGTTGATGCCAACATAGAGCTTGGTTTCCCGCCAGACATGAGAAGCTACGGGATTGCAGCCCAAATTTTGATGGATTTGGGTGTGAAGAGCATAAGACTGCTTACGAACAACCCACTGAAAATGGAGGAACTGAAGAAGTACGGATTCAGAATTGTCAGGGAGCCGATTGAGGTGGAACCATGCGAGGTTAATCTTCCATATCTGAAAGCCAAAAAGGATAGAATGGGTCACATGATATGCTTCAACGATTAAACTGCGAATGTGGTGCAGAGTTAGCCAGTGATGCTGCTTACTGTCTTAACTGCGGAAAAAGACATGCTATTGGCTGTGGTGTTTATGTTTCCGGGAAGAGAGTGTATGCAAAAATTTTCGGTAAAATGGGGCATGAGGAGTTCAGTTTAAAAAGATACGACGAAGAAGTCTCGATCAGAAACCTTTACGAGATTCTGGGGGAAAGGATTTACTTTTCAAGAGTTGAGGAGGTTGTTATATCTGGAGAGTGCAGAGAGCTGATAGAAGAAGGTTTTGAGAACTTAAGGAACAGTCTTTATCCCTTTGAAATTTCATTTAGCGATGTTTTCGAAACACCTGAAGAATTTTTTGAAAAGCTGGAACGTGTGCTGAGGGTGAGAAAAGAGCTGAAAACTGTCGATAAAGCCCCAGAGGATAAAATACAAGGCAGTCACTCAACGATAATTGGAGGTAGAGAAGGTTACAGCCTCATTCTTTCACTCGCCAGATGTCCATACGTGAAAAAGGTTGTGCCGGGAGTTATAGAAGGTAATGCCACAAGCATTGGTGGAGGGGTCAAACTGAAGCTTACGAGAAGCGATGAGAAGGGAAATGTCAGGGCTTTGCTGATCGACGGTTCATCCGTCCAGCAGATTCACGTGATAACCACAGCATCAAACAGAGAAGAGGGTGAGGAGCTTCTGAAGCTTCTGAGAGGATATGTACGCGATATTCAGGACTGAAGGTATTGAGGTTGCCATTCCTTTCGAATGCAGAATGTGCGGGAAGTGCTGTGAGAAACTCAGCCAGTGCGTTTATGATCCGTTGTCAGGAAAAATAATTGCTGAGGCAGATTTCGGTTTATTTAGCAATTTCGAACTGGATGTTGATGCAAAAAGTCCTGTTCTGGTTAAACCCTGCCCGTTTCTCAAAGAGGGAAAATGCGAAGTTTACGAAATAAGACCTAAAAGCTGCAGGGATTTTCCTTTAACAGATCGGGGTGACTGTGGGGTTGGATGCGAGGGTTACAAAGAGATCATTGAGAGAGTCAGGAAAATTGAGGGTGCAATTGGAAAGCTTGAGTTTGCAGGACGGATTAACGATAGGGCAAAGATTCAATAAAGTTAATGCAAAATAAATATATACCAGTGGTCTAACACACGTACATGAAAAAGCTCGTTACAGTACCTCTGCTTTTTCTTATTGCCCTTGTCATCGCAGCACACAGCTACCTTAACCTCCTCGCCCCATTCAGCGGCAGCCTGTGGGAGTTGGACAGGTCATCGGAGGTTCCAAACCCTTACGGCTGGGCTGAAGTCTACTTTGACGAGTACGGTGTTCCGCATGTTATTGCTGAAAATGAGAAGGCTCTGGCTTTCGCCGTTGGCTACATTCACGCCAAAGACCGCCTCTTCCAGATGGACCTCCACCGGAGGATGATGAGGGGTGAGCTAAGTGAAGTTTTCGGGAAAGACTTCTTTGACTCCGATGAATTCCATATAAAAATGGATTTTGCCGGTGCTGCCGAAGCTTCATGGAGTTTGATAAAAGACTCGGAAATTGGTGACTTTCTGGTTGCGTACAGCGAGGGTGTGAACTACTACATCAAAAACCGTCCCCTGCAGATTGAGTTCAAGCTTGCAGGCTACAAACCCAAGGAGTGGTCACCGGTTGACTCCTTACTGCTTGGAAAGGAGATAGCGTGGGGATTAACTGGCAATTTCTGGGATTTGAAAAGAACCCTGATTGTTGAAAAATTGGGAGAGAGAGCGCTTGAGCTTTACCCGGACTACATGAACCACTCATCTCCCATAATAAGGACTGGCATGGTTAACAAATCTCTTCTGGACTGGCTTAAACCATTCGAAGCAGAAAAAGGATTGGGATCGAACAACTGGGTAGTTTCAGGAAAGTTCACCGAAAACGGTAAGCCAATGCTCGCCAACGACCCCCATCTGCTCCTTATGGTACCACCAGTATGGTATGAGATGCATTTAAAGGTGAATGGGGAAAATGTCAGAGGTGTATCTCTTCCGGGTGTGGCAGTGATACTGATAGGGATGAACGATTACGTTGCCTGGGGCTTTACAAACGTTGGGGCTGACGTTATCGACTTCTACTACTATGTCTGGAATGACGGGAAGTACCTTTACAAGGGCGAATGGCTCGAACCGGAAAGGAACATCAAGGTTGTGAAGGTCAAAACTGACAGCGGTGTGGAGGAGAGAGAAGTAATTGTTGAGAAGACCATCCACGGACCCGTTATAGAGAAGCATGGAAAAAAGATTGCTGTTGCATGGACAGGGCTGACGGCAACGAGGGAGGCTCTTGCAGTCTACAAGTACAACCATGCCCGCAACATCTCCGAATTCATGGAGGGATTGAAGCTCTTTGATGTTCCTGCGCAGAATGTAATTTATGCGGATATCTACGGAAACGTGATGTATTACCCTGCTGGAAAATTCCCGATAAGGCTTATTAACGGAAATGAAGTTCCCGGCAACGTCATATTCAACGGTTCTGCCGGAGAGGGAGAGTGGAGAGGGTTCAAGCCTTACGGCGTTTCAACCTGGGAAGGCTTCATACCATTTGAGGAGATACCACATCTCATAAACCCCGATTACGTTGGAACCGCAAACCAGAGGGTTGTTTTTGGCTACCAGCACTACCTTGGTGATTCGATGTACTTCGCAGACCCTTACAGAGGAATGAGGATTTACGAGATGTTAGATGAAGCTGTTAAGTCGGGTAAGAAGATGACGCCCGAGTACTTCATGGAGATGCAGAGAGACGTCTACTCCAAGCCAGCAGAATTCTTCACCCCGTTCATTTTCGAGGCTGAGGATAAAATGAGTGAAAAAGCAAAGAGCTATGCTGAGAAGCTGAGAAGCTGGGACTTCAGAATGGTGAAGGACAGTGAAGCAGCACTGGTATTTTCAATCTGGCTCGAAGAGTTCGTAAACGAAACTTTCGGTGATGAGTTCTACTCTGCTGGCTTGGATAAGGACTTTTACCCCCATCTCTACATACTCCAGAACTTGCCAGCAGACAGCGTCTGGTTTGACGATATCAGGACTGAGAAGAGGGAACAGAGAGCAGACATTGTTGCGAGAGCCATGGAGAATGCGGTTAAAATTATAGAGTCTGAAGGCTACAGGGTTTACGGAGACTACAACAGTCTTAACATAAAGCACGCGTTCAGCAGCATTGTAAAGTTCTTCGACTATCCAAGCATGCCAATGAATGGATCCACTTACACGGTGTTCAACTTCAGAAGATCTGTTGACTGGGGGACTGGATTGATGCAGGCTGGAAGCAGCTGGAGAATGATTGTTAACTTTGACGAGAACTACTGCATAATTCCTGGCGGAAATTCGGGCAACTACTTCTCACCACACTATTCCGACCAGCTTGAAATGTGGGCAAATGGAGACTACAAGAGCTTTGATTTCAATGTTAGAGGTGAGAAGATCGTTTTCAGGAGGTGATTCTGTGAAGAGGTGGATTTTGATTGTCATATCATTTGTTTTAGCTCTCGGACTGACGATCTT
>CAZZLE010000018.1:0-2734 GCA_964654595.1 uncultured archaeon
ACCAGAATGTAGTTTGGTCTCTGTCTCAGAGCAGCCTTAAGCAGGTCGAACATTGTAACGTCACTCCCCCCTCCCTCTCCAATTTTGCCGGCTCTTGTAGAACCCCTTGTAACCTCTCTCGTCCAGTTCTTGTGCGGAACCTGCAGTTCGGGAGTGTCCTCAATAGAAACAACCTTTGCTTCAGGTCTGATGAAGGCAGTAATGGCATTGAGAAGTGTGGTTTTACCGCTTGCCGTTTCGCCGCAGATGAAACCGCTCATACCCTCGCTGATGAGCAACCACAGATAGCCGGCAACCATGTAGTCGAGAGAGCCGAATTCTATAAGCTGCAGAACGCTGAAAGGCGTTTCATTGAACTTTCTGATTGTGAAGTTGCTCCCGTTCTTGCTTATATCGTTTCCGAAAACTATGTTAATTCTGCTTCCATCAGGTAGAGTTGCATCCACAATCGGGTCTTTGTATGTTACAGGCTTTCCTATCCTTTCTGCAAGCCTTATTATGAACTTGTTGAGCGTTTCCTCATCCCTGAACTCTATAACACTCTTCAAACCCTTGAATATCTTGTGCTCTATGAATATCGGCCCGAGACCGCTGCATGAAATGTCCTCAATGTACTTGTCTCTGATGTAGGGCTCAAGAATGCCGAGACCGACTTTGTCCCTGATCAGCGCGTACTCCAGCGCCTTGAACTGCTGCTGTGTTACCCTTAGCTTACTCCTGAAACCATTTCTGCTGTTTCTGAAGAATCCCACTTTTAGCCTTGGCAACAGCTTTACTTCACCCTTGCTATCTTCCATGAAAGAATTTTTGCCATTTTCATCGGTAATCTCGCAAATTTCCCTGAGAGCCTCTTTTAGAATCTTTATCTTCTCCTCGTTATCCTCAGGATCAAAGTCGATGTTGGTAATGTAATCGACAAGTCTTATCTCAACCTCTCTCAAAAGGGAGTCAACTCCGGTAAGCAGTGTTGGCTCGATGGGAATGTAGAAGTTCCTCATATCGTTTTTGTCTGGATAAATGTGGATGTATATCTGCTCATCTGCCGGATAAATCAGGTTGGGCTTGTCGAGATCACCGTGCTTCTTTCTATCGAGCTTTGGAGCAAATTTAGGTATGCCAATTCTGTCGAGGGGGAGAATATGGAGATACTCAAGAAGGTGAAGGTTTTTCTCAACTTCCTTTTTCATTCTATCAGGAAGCAGCTTGTATATGCCACAGGTTGCAATGTTTGAATGGTCATGTTCCTCTTCCAGAGCTTTTGGCTTGAACGGAAAGTTAGCCACGACTCCGTTCTTCATACCCTTGGGCTTCAGGCTGAAGTCCAGCTTCTCGATGTTGCTCCCCATATCCTCCCCCCATCATTATTACAATTACTACTATTAACTTTACCTACGGCATGCTTGATATACTTTACTATGCCCTTGCCTCCGAGACTGGTATTATCTTGAGCCCGAATCCGGGATGGACTTCAAAGCTGACGATGTTGCCAGTCGTCTTTTTGGCCCCTCTTATTTTTGAAACTTCAAGCACGCTCACGTATCTGTCTCCAACCATCTCCTTCCTGAGGAAAAGGTGACAGTCGCAGGCAGATCTTATTCTCACGAGGGTATCTTCTTTGAAAGCATGCTGATGAAGCGTGATCAGAATTGTCTTTCCTGAATCGCAGAGATTTTTGAGTTTGGTCAGGAATTCAAGGACATCATCTTCCGTTGAGTAAGTTGTGAACATTGTTAAGGAGTCAATAATGACAATATTTTCCCTGATGGTTTTGATGTGATTTGCAACGAGGTTCAGTATGCTTCTCATCTGCTCCGTGCTCCAGTCAATTCCTTCAAGGTGAACTGGAAAAATTCTGAGGTATCCCCAGGCGTAGAAATCCGAGATGTCAAGACTTAGAGATTCCATCTGTCTCAAAAAGCTCTTAATCGTGTTTTCAGTAGTGTAGTATGCGATGTTGTTTCCGCTTATCAGCCCACCGTAAACGAACTGCTGGCAGAGAACGCTCTTTCCGGTGTCGTTCTCACCTTCTATGAGAGTTAGAGAGCCAAGAGGTATTCCACCACCGAGTCTTTTATCTATCTCGGAGTTTCCACTTGAAAGAATGTTCTTTTTCTTCTCCTCCTCAAGTTCCTTCAGACTTTCAACCACCTTACCACCCCCTCATGGAATCGTAAAATCAAAGCTATCGCAAATTGCGTTCGGTGTACAAACAAGCAGGACGTAACTGCCATTTGCAAGCGGCTGCGTGAGGTATGAGTCGAGCTTTGCAGTCTCATGCGGGTCAAATATGCCGGGGTTGATGAGCTCCTTAACTATGGCGTAGCCTGTGGAATTGAGGTAGAACGCCACCATCTCCCCGGTGTCGGTTTTACCGTAAATTATGGCATCAAACTCCGAGAGATGCGGATACTTCTCCTCTCCCGTGTTCTTGAAGTAAGCCGTAATCATTCTGGTGGAATTATCGTAGCTTACGTTAACAATTCTCACATCACTCCTGAGCTTCTTCACTGCCATCTGGACAGCTTCTTTATAACTTTCAACGGAATACTCGGCTATTGTCGTGGAACCGGCAAGGAAGGTGTATGCAACCGCAACAATCACTGCCGTGGCAATTATGGCTGCAACAACTGTGTCGAAACCCATCTGCATCACCACGAGAAGTAGTCCGTTGCCTTAACCCCGTTGTAGAGAACAAAGGTCAGCATGTACTCATCCTGCGGCATCTGTTCTGCTT
>CAZZLE010000019.1:0-4621 GCA_964654595.1 uncultured archaeon
CTGATGAACGCCCTCTTCCTTAAAAAACTCTGGGACAGGTTCTCGGACAGTGATGTAAGAATTAACAGAATACTCTCTTTCGCAACAAATTCTGACATGGAGAAAATTTTGCGGTGCAGGATTCCGTGGAAAGTCAGGCTCGTATCTTACTTCGTTCCTCTCCTGCAGAGATTGATCTAAACCTTTTGATTTCAAAAAATTTGCTTAGTTAAATTTATATTGCCTCCTGACTCAGCAAAATCTGCGGTGATGATTTTATGTATGCCCGTATAAAACTCAGAGATACTGTAAGGGTCCCCCCTTCAAAGCTTGGAGAGGATATTGAAAAGGTAATTAACTCTCTCCTCTGGGAACAGTTCGAGGGCAGGCTTGACAGGGAATACGGCATGATCATAGGAATCGAGAGCATAGAGGAGATTGGAGAGGGCAGGATAATAGAGGGGGATGGAGGAGTTTACTTCGATGTAGTATTCAACGCAATCTGCTTCAGACCGCTCCATCAGGAAGTTGTGGAGGGGGAGGTTATCGAAATTGTAGAATTTGGGGCGTTTGTTTCCATCGGCCCCTTCGATGCCCTTCTGCACATGAGTCAGGTTACGGATGACTATATGGTATTTGATGAGAAGAACAAGAGGCTTGTGGGTAAAGAGACCAAAAAAGTCCTTCAGGAGGGTGATAAGGTTAGGGCGAGAATCGTTTCACTGAGCCTTAAGGAGCGGGAGCCTGAAAAGAGCAAAATAGGGCTAACGATGAGACAGCCCTGGCTCGGAGCTTTGAAATGGATTGATGAAGAAATTGAGAAACTTATGAAAGAGAGTGAGGGTTGATGGCGGAGCTTGCATGCAAGAAATGCAGGTTCATAAACATGGACACAAGCATATGCAGGAACTGCGGGAGCACTGATATGACAAAGGAGTGGTATGGATACGTGGTCATCATCGATCCAGAGAAGAGTGAGATAGCAAAGAAGCTTGAAATAAAAATTCCCGGCAAGTATGCTTTGAGGGTAGGATGAGGGGGATCAGACTTCCTGAAAGCATGCGTGAAGAATTTGCCAAGCCACACGGAAGGCTTTACAGGGGAAAAGGTGAATCACTTCTTCTGGAGGTGAAAGAAATTTCTGAAGCAAAGCTTTTTTGCACTGTAGGGGATCTGGTTACGGCATCAGCAATCAAGGTCGGGCTGATCCCGAATCTGGCGGTTGCTGATGGTAAAACGCTTAGGGAGGAGAATGTTGAGTTCCGAAAGGATGTTTTCGATGAAGTAATTACGGCAAAAAATCCTCCAGCTCACATTTCTTGCGAGCTAATTTCAGCCATAATTGAAGCCTTAAAGGAATGTGAGAATGGAAAGAGAGTTCTCGTTTTTGTTGATGGCGAGGAAGACCTTGCTGTCGTTCCTTTGGTAAAATTGCTTCCACTGGGAGCGGTTATTGTTTACGGTCAACCGGGAGAGGGAGTTGTGGCGTTGGAGGTTGATGAGGAGAAGAAAATTCTAATACTCAACCTTCTTAGGAAAATGGAGATGGTTGGAGAGTGTGATGAGCTGAGGTATCTGCTTGGGGGTGATTGACTTGGAGGTTTACGTTGAGAAGGATAGGTACAATCCTCTGCTGAAGAGAAGGGAAATTTACTGCAGGTTGGGCTTTGAGGGCAAGACTCCGACGAGAAGTGAAGTAAGGGCAAAGATTGCAGGATTGATGAACGCTGAACCAGAGAGGGCTGTTGTGGACTACATTAAGACAGAATTCGGAAAGACTGAGGCAAAATGCTACGTTAAAATTTACGACACTGTTGAGGACTTGCATAAAATTGAAGAGAAACACATAATTGAGAGGAACTCTGAGAAGGCAGAAAGTGATGAGGGGTGAAAAGAATGGCGAAGGGTGAAAGTGTCAAGGGTGTGGAAAGTGTCCACAAATACTATGAAATAAAAGGAGAGAAAGTTGTAAGGAAGAGGAAGTTCTGTCCGAGGTGTGGCGAAGGGGTTTTTCTGGCTGAACACAGAGACAGGCTGAGCTGCGGAAAGTGCGGATACACAGAGTTCAGGAAGAAATGATCGCTCTCGGAATAGAGGGCACCGCATGGAGTTTGAGTGTAGGTGTTGTTGACGAAGAGAATGTTATAGTTCTTGAAAATGACCCTTACATCCCAAAGGAGGGGGGAATACATCCAAGAGAGGCTTCTCAGCACCACAGCGAGAAACTCCCCTCTCTGCTTTCGAGGGTTTTCGAGAAGGTGGATAAGAATTCCATAGATATTGTCGCTTTTTCTCAGGGCCCGGGAATGGGGCCATGTTTGAGGGTTGTGGCAACTGCTGCAAGGCTTCTGGCGGTGAAGCTGAAAAAGCCCTTGGTAGGGGTTAACCACTGCCTTGCCCATGTTGAGGTTGGAAGGTGGAAGACCGGAGCTAAAAACCCGGTTTCTCTTTACGTAAGCGGTGGAAACAGTCAGGTTATAGCCAGAAGAGGAAAAAGATACAGAGTTTTTGGTGAAACCCTCGACATAGGGATTGGCAATGCTCTGGACAAGCTTGCAAGGCACATGGGCCTCAGACATCCGGGTGGACCAAAAATAGAGGAGCTTGCTAAAAAAGGGAAAAATTACCACTTCATGCCCTACGTTGTGAAGGGGATGGATTTCTCTTTCAGCGGAATGGTTACAGCCGCACAGAAACTTTACGACTCCGGTGTGGCGAGAGAGGATGTTGCTTTCAGCTTTCAGGAAACAGCATTTGCGATGCTGACAGAAGTTACGGAGAGGGCTCTTGCCTACTTAGATCTCGATGAGGTTTTGCTTGTTGGAGGGGTTGCGGCAAACAGAAGATTGCAGGAAATGCTCAGAAAGATGTGCGAAGACAGGGGTGCAAAGTTCTACGTCCCGCCGAGAGAGCTGGTGGGGGATAATGGAGCGATGATCGCATACACCGGACTGCTGATGTACAGACACGGTTATCAAACCCCGATTGAGAAATCTTACGTGAGACCTGATTTCAGAATAGAGGATGTTGAGGTGAACTGGGATTAATTCAGTCCACTTTCTCCGCCTCCTCTTTCATCATCTTCAGCCTCTCCTTTGCCGTGTATCCTGTAAGCTCCTCGAGAAACCTGTTGTAGGTTTTGAGAGTCTTTAAGGCGGTTTCATCGTCAGTAAGCTTGGTCCTGGATTCTGCGTACAGCTTTTTGTTCTCGAGCTTCAGCCTCAAAACCTCGATGGCTCCAAAGTTTCTGACAAGATAGCACTCACCGTCAAACTCAAATCCACCAAAGTGCTTGTTAAGCATCTCTTCCAATCTCTCTGCAGTTGGCCTGAATCCCCTTTTGAACTTGTATTCACGCATGTCATTGCTTTAAGCTGAAGTAGAAAAAATTTTGTCAAAATACTTATAACCTCATTAGCAGGCTTAGTGGCATGGAGTTCTACAGTCCATCGAGGTTCAGTAACTGGATAAACAAAATAGCGGAAACTGCAATTGACGAGAACAATCCCGAAACCTTCACAGTATTTGACCAGATGCTTGAAGATGTCATCATAGCATGTTTAAGCATAGTGAGAGCTGTTAATGAGAGAGAAATAAGGAAAGCTGATGCTGTAAAGGAAATAGACAGGATTTTTGAGATCCTCCCCAATCACGAATTCGATGATGAGCTGAAAAACGAGCTTTTCCAGTATACACTTGAAAGCATCAAGGCTGTTCTGCTTTCATTCAAGCTTTACTTTGAAGGAAAAATCAGCAAGAAGAACTTCGAAAGCCTTTTGAAGGATGCTCTTAAGGAAGAGAAGAAAGGGGACTATGAGGCTTCACTGAATGCCGTTGCTTTGATGGGAGCTAAGGTTATAAAAGGAGAGAAGCTCCCTGAACTCGATATTCCGGAAGATAGTGCAATAATAAGCTGGATCGACGGTATAGATGCCATAAGCTCAGTTATAGAGCTGAGCAGGATAGATGCCCCTGCCGAGTGAGGTTGAAAGAGCAGCAAAGAGCGGGAGTGAATACGAGCTTTACAAAACTCTTCTGTTAAATTTCGGCAAGAGAGGAGACAAGGCTTTTGAGTATCTAAAAGAGAGAAGAGTCAAAAAATACAGGGACTTTTTTGTTGTTGTCGGGAAGGAGGAATACATTGTTGAGGAGAATTTCTGCACATGCGCAGATTTTCTCGTCAACCTGAAGGGCAGATCCCCATGCGCCCACATCATTGCGGTTGAGGTTGCGAAAATAACAGGAATGTACGATAACATTGACGCCTACTACGTTGACTATCCGGATGATATTTTGGAAAAAAAGAAATAGCAGGCATAAAATTTTATTCATGGCAGTTCTCAGCGGTGAGGAAATCAGGAAGCTGATTCTGGAAGAGGGATTAATCAGAGACTACATAGATCTTGAAATGCAGATTCAGCCCAACGGCTTTGATTGCACCCTCAGAAATGTTCACAGGCTGAGAGGGTGTGGCAGAGTTGCCCTTGATAACAGCAGAAAGAAACTGCCGGACCCTGAAGAGGTAAAGATCAGGGAGTGGGTTTATTTGCCGACGGGAGTTTACAGGGGAAAATTAAACGAGCTTGTAAAGCTCGGAAGGGATATTATGGTGATAGCGCGTCCGAGTTCAATGCTAGTCAGG
>CAZZLE010000020.1:0-3457 GCA_964654595.1 uncultured archaeon
CATAAGGCCGTCAATCTGGACAGCATCATGAACCCGGATGCCGTTTTCAAGGTCGTTGAAGCTGCAAAGCCATACACAGAACAGATGGAGGAGGATTAAATGCAGAGTTTGTATTTCGAAGATTTTCAGGAAGGAATGGAGCTTGAGACTGCCGGCAGAACTGTAACAGAAGCTGACATAGTGATGTTTGCTGCATTGACTGGAGACTGGAATCCGATACACGTTGATGCTGAGTATGCAAAGAGCACGATTTTCGGGCAGAGAATAGCCCACGGACTGCTGACTCTCTCCATTATGAGCGGTCTGTTGATGAGGCTTGGCTTTTTGGAGGAGACGGTCGTAGCCTTTTACGGAATCGACAGACTTCGCTTCACAAATCCTGTTTTTATTGGAGATACAGTAAGGGCAAGGGCAAAGGTGGTGGAGAAGCAGGACAGAGAACAGTTCGGAGTTGTCAAGATTGAAGCAAGCGTGCTGAAACAGAATGGTGAGGTTGTTCTGAACTGCATTCTGAGGGTTGCGGTGAAGAAAAGAATTTAAGAGGGTGACAGCATGAACTTCGAATTTAATGAAGAGCAGAGAATGATTGCCAGTGCTGCAAAAGATATAGCAAAGGACTTCCCGCCTGAGTACTGGAGGGAGAAGGAAGAAAAGGGAGAGTTTGCTGAGGAGTTTTTCAGGGCTATAAGCGATGCAGGCTTCATGGGAATAGTGATTCCGGAGGAATACGGAGGCAGCGGTTATGGTATGACGGAGCTGCTTATAGCGATGGAGGAACTTGCAGCGAATGGTTGCGGGATGGCTGGAGTTTGGTACATAACTCTTACAGAAGTTTTCGGTGGATTAACGATAGTGAGGCACGGAACCGAAGAGCAGAAGGAAAAGTATCTGCCAAAAATCGCAAAGGGTGAGATGGAGTTCTGCATGGCCTTAACTGAACCCGATGCAGGAACAAACACCCTTGCAATAAGAACGACAGCTGTGAAAGATGGAGACGAGTGGGTGATAAATGGAAACAAGATCTTCATCAGCGGTGCTGACAGGGCAAAGGGGATGCTTATTATCGCCAGAACAACGCCAAGAGATAAAGCAGAAAAGAAAACTCACGGAATAAGTCTTTTCCTTGCAGATTTACCAAACAATGCAATAAAGGTGAATCCAATTCCAAAGCACGGAATAAATTACTCCAAAACATGCGAGGTCAGCTTCAACAACCTCAGACTGCCTGAAAATGCCCTTATACCTCCACTGGATGGTGGATGGTACCATCTCCTCGACACGCTGAACCCTGAGAGAATGAGCTTTACAACTGCAGCTATTGGCATTGCCAGACTTGCTGTAAGCAAGGCGGTTGAGTACTCGAAACAGAGGGTGGTGTTCAGAGACCCGATAGGCAGTTATCAGGGGCTGCAGTTTCCGCTTGCTGAAGCATACGCAACTCTGGAGTGTGCAAAACTCATGAACTTCAAGGCCTCAACACTGTTCGATCAGGGAGCACATTACAGAGAAGTTGGGGCTGCTGCCAACATGGCGAAGGCTGTTGCGGTGGAGGCCGGGATAAAAGCTGTTTACTGGGCAATGCAGGTTTTTGGCGGATACGGATATGCCAAGGAGTATGACGTGGAGAGATGGTGGAGAGAGATCAACCTCATTCGCCTGGCACCGGTAACACAGCAGATGGCTCTGAACTTCATAGCAGAACACGTCCTCGGAATGCCGAAGAGTTACAGAACGTGAGAAAATGGCGGTGGAGTACAGAGAAGAGGATGGGATACTCTGGGTAAAATTCAACCGTCCTGAAGCTCTCAATGCAATCAACAGAGATTTTGTGGAAGGATTAAAGGAGGTCGTGGAATACGCAAAGAAAAACAAAAGTGTCAGGGTGATCGTGCTAACCGGGGAGGGTAAAGCCTTCTGTGCGGGTGCGGATATCAAGATGTTTTCCGAATCATCTCACTTTGAAGCGAGAAATACGATAGAGGAGCTTGGAAAGGTTCTTGAGGAAATGGAGGATCTTGAGGTTCCTGTAATAGCTGCCGTTAATGGCTTTGCATTGGGAGGTGGATGCGAAATTGCAATGGCCTGTGACATAATAATAGCGAGCGAGAAGGCCAGTTTCGGTCAGCCTGAGATAAACCTCGGCATCATTCCCGGAGCGGGAGGAACGCAGAGACTTGCGAGGATTGCAGGATGGAAGAAGGCTATGGAAATGTGCCTAACAGGGGAGAGAATTTCGGCAGATGAGGCATACAAACTTGGACTGGTTAACAGGGTGGTTGAGCACGAGAAGCTGATGGATGAGGCAAGAAAAATGGCAGAAATTATCAAAAGCAAGTCTCCCTATGCTGTAGCTTTCGTTAAGCAGGCAGTCAACAGGGGCTTCAAAATGGGGCTTAGAGATGGAATAATGTATGAGAGAGACCTGTTTGCCCTGTCCTTCTCCTCTCCAGACGCCGTTGAGGGGATAAAAGCCTTTGTTGAAAAGAGAAAGGCTGATTTCAGGAGGGGAAGGGAATGAAATGGTTTTTTGCCATTTTTTTAGCGTTAATTCTGCTGGGATGCGCCCAGCCTTCTGAGAAAGTTGAGGAGAGAATAAAAATAGGTGTGCTTGTCCCTGAGACCGGGATATATTCAACAGCCGGAGTTGCGATGAAGAATGCTGCCCAACTTGCTGCAGAGCATGCGGGAAATGTGGAGCTTGTTTTTGCGGACTGTGGAGATACTCCCGAGAAGGCAAAAATGGCCTTTGAATACCTTGTTTCCCAGAAGGTTGATGCGGTTGTTGGTGCGTACTCAAGCCCCCAGTCAATAGTTGCAGCAGATGCGGCAGGCGAGAGCAGGGTTGTTTATCTCGTAAGCGTGGCATCTACAGAGGCAGTAGAGAAAAAGGTTGCTGATGGTAACAATTACGTTTTCAGGGTTGCATACAACACCACATACTGGGGTGTGCTGGCCGGAGAATTTTTGAAGCTTGCAAATCCCGAGAAATACTACTTCGTGGGATACGATCCCCTGAGGACATTCAATCAGGGAATGCTCAATTCAATCAAATCCATCTACGGTGATCCGGAAATGGAATTTTACTACAAATCTCCGAGCGTTTCGGCAGAGGATTACAAGAAGGTTGCGAGACAGCTGGCAGAAATTGCCGGGGACAGAGATGTAATTGTTATAGGTGATCCGGGAGAGATAGCGATTAACTTTCTGAAGGAGTACAGGGCAAACGGAGGCAGGGGGCTGGTGTATTCAGTCGGTGGTTCCCTTGCTCTTCCCTCAACCCTGAAGGCGATTAACGCTGAATACACGGTATTTCAGGCAGCTGCACTGGAGTTGACAGACAAAACAAACTGGACAAAGAGATACTTTGAGGATTACAGAAAGAAGTACGGGGAGGATGCAAACAACTACGCCGGACTGCTTACTTACGACTCGATCATAATACTCTCTCAGGCCTACA
>CAZZLE010000021.1:0-2344 GCA_964654595.1 uncultured archaeon
GATGTTAATCAACGGGGATGTTCCGAATGACGTGATAATGATCCAGTGTGTGGGCAGCAGAAATGAGGAAAGACCTTACTGCAGCAGGATATGCTGCCAGACTGCTGTAAAGAATGCACTCAAGCTGAAGGAGCTTAACCCCGATGCTAATGTCATGATTCTTTACAGAGATATAAGAACCTACGGCTTCCTTGAGAAATACTACAAGGAGGCTGCAGAGAAGGGGGTTGTGTTTGTCCGCTACGATCCAGAGAATCCGCCAAAAGTGAGTGCTGAAAACGGAAGGCTTACTGTGGAGTTCTACGATGAAGTGCTCGATGATACAATCATCGCTGAGCCGTATTATGTGGTTCTGAGTGCTGCAACTGTACCAAATGAGGAAAATGAGGAGATTTCCAAGCTGCTGAAAGTTCCACTCGATTCCAATGGATTCTTCCTTGAGGCACATCCAAAGCTCCGTCCGGTTGACTTCGCCACTGAGGGTGTATTTCTGGCAGGAATTGCTCACAGCCCACGTTTAATACCTGAAACGATTTCTCTTTCCTATGCTGCTGTTTCGAGAGCTCTGACAGTTCTGACCAAGGACAAAATAATCATGGAAGCAACGAAGGCAGAGGTGGTGAGAGAGAAATGCGATGCATGCGGAATGTGCGTTAAGGCATGTCCGGTCAATGCAATCGAGATAACAGAATACGAGACGAGGGCGGGAGTGGAGCTCAAGGCTGCGGTGAAAAAAGCAGTCTGCCTTGGCTGTGGTGTTTGCAGCGCCACCTGCCCCAAGGCTGCAATAGTTGTTAAGGGATTCACGTTCAACCAGATTAAGGACATGGTTGATGCTCTGGAAGAAATTGATATGATTCTGGCGAGGTGATGTGGATGTTCGATCCAAAAATCATAACCTTTGCATGTAACTGGTGCAGCTATGCCGGTGCAGATTTGGCTGGAACGAGCAGGCTGAAGTATCCGGACAACGTGAGGATAATCAGGGTGATGTGTTCTGGAATGGTAAATCCCGGATGGGTTCTTAGAGCCTTCAGACAGGGAGCTGATGGGGTGGTTATAGCGGGATGCCATCCTGGAGACTGTCACTACACTGTTGGAAACTACTATGCCAAGAAGAGGTACATACTTTTGAAGGAGCTGATGAAGTTCGTTGGGTTTGATGATGAGAGGTTCAAGCTTCTCTGGGCATCAGCTTCAGAGGGGAAGCTTTTTGCTGAAGAGATGACCGCTTTTACCGAGAAAATTAGGGAGATGGGTCCGCAGGAAAAGTTGAGGAGGAAGATAGAATGAACTCCGAAATCCTTGAAAAAATTAAGGAGGAGTGCAGAAAGCTTCCTGAGGATGTCAGCTGCATAGTCGGGTTTGTCAGGAAACAGGGTGAACCGAGAGAGATTTTGCGGGTTCTCAGGCCAGGTGAGATTGACAGACTGTCCTACTCACCCCTTTCTTCAAGCAATCCATCAAGAACAGTCATGGATCTGGCGAAATCCGGCAAGGTTGCTGTAATTGCCAAAGGATGTGATGTGAGGACACTAAAGCAGCTTGAGAAGGAGGAGAAAATCAAAAGGGAAAGAGTTTACATCATCGGTGTTTCCTGTCCGGGAGTTATTGATTACAGAAAGTTCAGAAATGCCGTTAAATTCCGCCTTTCTGAAATCGAGAGTGTTGAGCTTGTCGGTGATGATGTTATCGTTAAAGCAAATGGAAATGAGCAGAGAATTCCATTCAATGAGCTTATCTTTGAGAACTGCCTGTACTGTGAGCAGCCCACACCGAAAGACTGCGATGTGTTAATCGGAGAACCGAGAGAAGGGAGAACAGACTTTTCAGACATAGAGGAATTTGAAAAGCTTGACAGGGAGGAGAGATGGAAATACTGGATGGATGTTTTCAGCAAATGCATACGCTGCCATGCATGCAGAGAAGTCTGTCCGATATGTTACTGCGAGGAATGCCTTGTTGATCCATCAAACCTTGCAGTTTCACCCATGACTCCAGCTGAGGAAAAAGCCGCCTATCCAAGAGTTCTTGGAAAGACAGTAAGTGCGTCCGACAACATGGTGTATCACCTCATGAGGGTCCTTCACCACGCTGGAAGGTGTGCTGGTTGCGGAGAATGTGAGAGAGCCTGTCCGATGGAGTTGCCGCTGCTTAAGCTGGAGAGAAAGCTCAAGAAGGTCGTTTACGAGGTTTTCAACTACAGTCCCGATGAGGAGATACCGTTCCTTTCAAAACTTGACATTCTTCCGGAGGTGTGAGGTCAATGAAGGTCTATAACGGCAATTTCCTGAAGGATGTTGTTGCGAAATTGCTTGAAGACGGGTACAAGGTTTATGCTCCG
>CAZZLE010000022.1:0-4296 GCA_964654595.1 uncultured archaeon
AGAGTTCTAATTTCCTCCTTCGCTCCTTCTCCCTTTTCATTTATCAGCCTAACAAAAGCACTGCCAACAACCACACCATCAGCTCCTGCTTTGATGAGCTCTCGAACGTGTTCGGCTTTTGAGATACCAAATCCTACAGCCACAGGTTTTCTGCAGATTCCCTTGACCCTCTTCAAAGCATCAAAGGCAAGTGGAGATATTCTGTCCCTTTCTCCAGTAGTACCGTAAGTTGAAACAAGGTATATGAAGGCTGAAAGCTCATCAATCGCCCTGAGCCTGTTTTCTGGTGTGTTCGGAGCGGCTAAAAACACGTTTTTAATTCCAGCAGTGCTGCATATCTCCACGAAATCTCCTGCTTCATCGTAGGGCAGATCAACTACAAGAACTGCATCGATGCCTGAGGATTGTATCTCCTCAACAAATTTCCTCTCTCCGTACCTGAAAATTGGATTGTAGTAGCTCATTAGCACAAGCGGGGTTTCAGATTCCTTCCTGAAGGCTCTTACAATATCAAAAACCTGATTCAGACGAAAATTTCTCAGTGCCCTTACATATGACTCCTGAATTGTTTTTCCGTCAGCAACAGGATCGCTGAAGGGAATGCCAAGCTCTATTACATCCGCTCCAGCATTGGCGGAGGTGAGCATGAACTCGACGGTCTTCTCTGGAGTTGGGTAGGAAGCTGTGAAGAAAACTATCAGGGATCTGTCAATCATAACCGCTCGCCCTCCTCACAATGTCTATATCCTTGTCCCCCCTTCCGGACAGGTTTACAACCAAAATTCCGTCCTTTCCAACATCTTCTGCCATCTTTATTGCGTAGGCAACAGCATGAGCTGATTCGAGAGCGGGAATTATACCTTCAAGCCTGCACAGGATTTTAAAGGCCTCAAGCGCCTCGTCATCATTTACAGTAACATACTCACAGCGCCCAATTTCTTTCAAATACGCATGTTCAGGCCCGACGCCCGGATAATCAAGTCCGGCTGAGATGCTGTGGGTGTCGAGTATCATCCCGTTCTCATCCTGCAGAAAATACGAAAGCATTCCGTGAAGAACCCCCTTGCTTCCGGCATTCAGTGAAGCTGCGTGCTTTCCTGTATCAATCCCCTTTCCACCGGCTTCCACTCCAACAAGCTTCACATGATCTTTCAGGAATGGGTGGAAAATACCTATGGCATTGCTCCCTCCTCCAACGCATGCCACTATCGCGTCAGGCAATCTTCCCTCAATTTCTATTATCTGCCTCTTCGTTTCATGGCCGATTACAGACTGGAAGTCCCTAACAATTGTGGGGAAAGGATGAGGACCGACTGCTGAACCGATAAGGTAGTGGGTGTATTCAAAACTCTCCACCCAGTCTCTGAGCGCTTCGTTTATGGCATCCTTGAGGGTTCTGCTTCCACATTCCACCGCCTTAACCTTCGCTCCAAGCAGCTCCATTCTGAAAACGTTCATCTTCTGCCTCTCGTAGTCTTCGGCACCCATGTAAATTTCCGCCTTTAAACCAAGAAGAGCTGCAGCCATCGCCGTAGCCACTCCATGCTGCCCCGCTCCGGTTTCTGCAATAATCCTCCTTTTCCCCATGAACTTTGCAAGCAGAGCCTGACCAACTGTGTTGTTTATCTTGTGCGCCCCACCATGCAGAAGGTCCTCCCTTTTAAGGTAGATTTTTGCACCAACCTCTTTGCTCAGATTTTCTGCAAAGTAAAGCGGAGTTGGTCTTCCAGCGTAGTTTCTGAGGTAGTAATCAAGCTTTTTCCTGAATTCTTCATCATCCTTAAATCTGCTGTAAGCTTCCTCAAGCTCCTCCAGAGGCGGAATCAGAACCTCCGGAACGTATCTCCCACCAAACTCACCAAACTTCATTTTTAGCCCTCCTTACAAATTCTCTGATAAGAGATTCATCCTTAAAACCGTCTTTCTCAACCCCGGATGAAACATCGACACCAGCCGGTTTCACAACCCTTATCGCCTCAGCAACATTCTGCGGATTCAGTCCTCCGGCAAGAAATATGCTGTATTTCTTCGAAACTTCTCTGCTTATCTTCCAGTCATGCCTCCTTCCACTCCCGCAGCCGGAATCAAGGAGTATGAGGTGAGGAGAATAGAGTTCAATTTCCCTGATGATTTCATCAGCGCTTCTGTCAACGATAAAGGCTTTCATGACCGTAACGTTATCTTTAAGCTTTTCAATGTCTTCAGGCAGGATTTCGGAGTGAATCTGGATGAAATCACACTCGCATCCTGCAATAATCTCTTCCCACTCATTTATGGTGGTGGTTGTTGAAACTGCAAAAACGGGAATTGATGCGGAGCTTATTATCTCCCTTGCCCTTTCAAGAGTTACGCACCTCTTTGACTCGCTTCTGACAACAACTCCCGCTGCGTCAGCATACTTTTCAACAATCTCCAGCTCCTTGAGATTTTTAAGACCGCAAACCTTAACGATCATGGCAGATCTCCACGAAGTTCCTTACAATCCTCAATCCATCCTCTGTCAGCACGCTTTCAGGATGAAACTGAACACCATAAATGTGCCCTCTCTTTATACCCATTATCAGTCCGTCATCACTTCTTGCATTTACCCTGAAACCTTCTGGAGGTTGGGTGACTGCGAGGGAGTGATACCTTCCCGCATTGAACGGATTTCTCACACCTCTGAAAATTTCCTCGCCATCGTGCCACACCAGGGAAACTTTTCCGTGCACAGGTTTTACCTTCTCAACCCTTCCACCAAATACCTCCGCAATTATCTGATGACCCAGACAAACACCAAGAACCGGGGTGTTAAAGTCGAAAAGAAATTCAAGCCTCCTGTCAGGTTTTCCCGGACCGGGAGAGATAACTATCCCATCGAAGTTTATTTTTCTAACTTCTACTGCATCGTCAATGTCCAGGACTTTTACGCTATCGTAGATGGAGAGGTAATCCACAAGGTTGTAAACGAAAGAATCCCTGCAGTCTATAACCACTATCACAATCCCACCGCCCTCAAGACATTTGCAATCTTGTTTTCTGTTTCCAGAAACTCCTTTTCCGGAATGGAGTCAGCGACAATTCCTGCTCCAGCCCTGATCCTCGCCTTTCCATCATACTCTATCATTCTTATGGCTATTGCAAGGTCCGAAACTTGATCCGAGAAGTAACCAACCGCACCTGCATAAACACTCCTTCTGTCCTTCTCTATGCTGTCTATGAGCTCAATGGCCCTTAGCTTTGGTGCCCCAGTAACAGTTCCAGCAGGAAAAGCAGCCTTCATGGCATCAAAGTGCGTCATTCCGGATTTAAGTTCCCCCACAACCTCACTCTCTATGTGGAGAACGCCTGGATATTCAACAACCTCCATGAACTTTGTAACCCTCACGCTTCCACTTTTGCAAACTTTTCTGACATCATTTCTCGCAAGATCAACCAGCATTACATGTTCAGCCCTCTCCTTCTCATCCTTAAGCAGGGCAGAAGCAATCTCCTTCTCCCTGCCCCTTTCCCTCCTTGCAGTTCCTGCAATGGGATTTATTATGAAATTTCTCCCCTCAACCCTCCCCATCGTTTCCGGACTTGAACCTATCAGAACTCTGTCGAATTCCAGAAGGAACATGTAAGGGCTTGGATTCATTTTCCGGAGGTTTATGTACATCTGAAACGGGCTCATGTCCGTATCGATAACATACTCCCTTGACAGAACTATCTGATAAACTTCACCCTCCTGAATCTGCTCCTTTCCCTTTTCAACCATCTTCACAAATTCTTCTTTGCTTCCAGCCTTCAAAATGCTTGAATCCCCCTTCTCCTCCTCAAAGCTGATCCTTTTCGCCCTTTCAACAATTCTTTCAGCATTTTCAATATTTACGCTGAAAAGTTTTCTGAGGTAGTGGTCGTAAACGAAGTAACCATCGTAGCAGCCAAAAACAGATGGTGTTTCCGGATTCTTGCCCACGTAGCAGTTCACAGCATCGTATGCAACGTATCCCACAAGCAGACCCTTTACGTGTATCTCCCTGAGAGCATCGAATGGATTTGAAGTTCTCGCAACAACCTCCCCATCAACTTTCGTTCTTTTGTCAATGCGGATTGTGTAGAGGGGGTTGAATGAAATGTAGCTGTACCTTGCTCTGCCACTCTTCTCGGCTGATTCCAAGATGAACGGATAATCCTCATCCCTCACTGCCGCGTAGAGTTTCACCGGTTCTACAAATTCGTGCTTCTGCATACAATATCCTCCAGCTTTCTCTTAAAATCCCCATTCTGAAGTTTCTCCTCAAATATCTCCATGTTCTCCTTCAGGTCTTCAAA
>CAZZLE010000023.1:0-8458 GCA_964654595.1 uncultured archaeon
TTCTCTATCAGTGTGAACCCACGAACAATGCTCTCTTATGTTCACGAACTCGAAAAGGTAGGGGTTGAGCCCTGCTTCTCTCAGTGTGTTTCTGAAAAGCTGTTCGTGCGTTCTCGGTGTGCCTGCTGCAACAACACTTCGGCTCTGGTTGTAATCCCTTTTAGCCTGCTTTATCCTCTCCTGTGTGTCTGTAGAGCATGTGATAAAGAGATGGACGGCAACGACAACATCATCAAGGGTTCTTGCAAACTGCGCGGGTTTTTGTTATCTATTGTGTAGTATATGTGCCTCAAATTACCACCGAGCTCCTCCTCTTTCTCAACCAGAAACGTCTCGATTCCCTGATTTGCAAGTTCCAGAGCAGCAGTCATTCCCGCAAGCCCACCGCCGATAACAAGTGCTCTCTTGGTCACATCGACCTCAATGTAATGCAGCGGTTCAAGATCCCTTGCCTTAGCAACACCAGCTGCAACAAGCTCCATCGCCTTCTTCGTTGCCCTTTCTCTATCAGTGTGAACCCACGAACAATGCTCTCTTATGTTCACGAACTCGAAAAGGTAGGGGTTGAGCCCTGCTTCTCTCAGTGTGTTTCTGAAAAGCTGTTCGTGCGTTCTCGGTGTGCATGCTGCAACAACAATTCTGTTCAGGTTGTAATCCCTTATAGCCTGCTTTATCCTCTCCTGTGAGTCAGCAGAGCATGTGAAAAGGAGATGGTCGGCAACAACAACATCATCAAGTGTTCTTGCAAACTCCGCGACTTTCTGCACATCAACCATCGATGCGATGTTTATACCGCAGTGGCAGATGAAGACACCAATTCTTGGCGGCTCACCACTCACGTCTCTCTCTGGCGGATACTCTTTCTTTGCTATCAGCTTTCCTCTCTCTGAGGCAATTATGCTTGAAGCCTTTGCTGCTGCACCGCTTGCCTGAGCAACGCTTTCAGGGATATCCTTCGGTTCTGATGCAACTCCGGCAACGTAAATTCCGGGCCTTGATGTGGAGACCGGATTAAAGGAGTCCGTCTCAACAAAACCGTACTCGTTGAGATTGATGCCGAGAATCTCGGCATATTTTTTCATGTCCTCTGGCGGTTCAAATCCAACTGAGAGCACAACAAGGTCAAACTCTTCCTCATGGCTTCTACCGTTCTTTTCGTATTTTAGAAGAAGGTTTCCGTTTTTCTTTTGCATTACAACCGAAACTCTTCCCCTGTGATACTTCACCCCGTACTCCTCTTCAGCTCTCTTTGCATACTCCTCAAAACCCTTGCCAAACGTCCTGAGGTCCATTATAAAGATGTGAATTTCCGCATCAGGAATGTGCTCCTTGGCTATGATTGCATGCTTTGTTGCGTAGGTGCAGCAGACAGATGAGCAGTACTCGTTCGCTTTTGCGTCTCTGCTGCACACGCACTGGATTATTCCAATCTTCTTTGGTTCTTTACCGTCAGATGGTCGTGCTACGTGCCCTTCAAACGGGCCTGTGGCTGAGAGCAGTCTTTCGAACTGGATGCTTGTTATAACGTTCGGGAAAATTCCGTATCCGTACTCGCCCCTCTTAACTGCATCGGCAAGCTTTCCACCGGGGGTCAGGATGATCGAGCCAACATTAACGGTAATTTCCTCCTCTTTCTGATTGTAGTCGATAGCTTTAGCAACACAAACATTCTGGCAGATTCCGCATCCTATACACCTGCTTTTGTCAATCGAGTAAACCTTCGGAACTGCCTGTGGATAGCGAAGGAAAATGGCGGAGCGATAACTTAAACCTTCATTGTACTCATCAATCGCGCTAACTGGGCAGGCTTCACTGCACACTCCACAGCCGGTGCATTTTGTTGGATCAACGTAAAGAGGTTTCCTCTTTATCTTAACCCTGAAGTCTCCCGCCTCGCCTTCAACACTCACAAGCTCGGCGTTGTTTATTATCTCAATATTCTCGTGCCTTCCCACCTCATTGAGCTTCGGTGAGAGGATGCACATCGAGCAATCGTTTGTCGGGAAGGTTTTATCGAGCTGAGACATTCTTCCTCCAATTGCGGGAAGCTTCTCAAGCAGGTAAACCTTGAATCCAGATTCTGCCAAATCCAAGGCAGACTGAATCCCCGCAATTCCTCCTCCAATAACGAGAACCGCACCAACTGGCATCTTTTCACCCCTTCACCACAACTTCCTCTTCAACCTCAACTTCGACAAGCCCTTTTCTCTTCATTTCAAGAATTGTGCTAAGGACTTCTCCGTATGAAAGTCCTGTTCTGCTAACTATCTCGGAAATCTTGGTCTCGCCATTCAAATTCTTTGAGATAATCGAGAATTTTAAAGCCCTGTCAATGGCTTCTTCGAGTACTTTCATGTACCTCTCATAATCAATTTTTTCTCCGTAAACGTTGCCCTCCTCAACTATCCCTCTCATTCTTGCAATTATTGCCCTCAAATCTCTGTTGAGCACAGCGTTTTTGAGAATATCAGCATTCTTTAAAGCCTCGAAGTTCTTTGTCCTGAGCTCCTCAATCGCATCCTCAAAGTTACCTTCAACAACCTTAACTCTCTCTCCATCCTCTCCGAGTTTTTCCAGAATCATTCTGACCGCCTCTAACCTGAACTTAGCCTCTGCACTTCCCGGATAGTTTCTACAGTTATTTCCACATGTTGAGAGCAAAACAGCTCTCGCTCCTCTGCTGAATGCCTCCGCAATTAAGTAGGGATCAAGCCTTGCGGAGCATAGGAGAGATATTACCGTTGCATTGTAATCTTTGCCCTTCTCAACGTTTCTCCTGCATGTGAACACTACAATGTCTTTCATTTCAGTATCAAGCAGTCCTTCATCCGTGAACTTTTCTGCAGCCATCGATATGGCTTTTGTTATGCATGATGCTGAACAGAGCCCGCAGACCTTGCACTTCCCCACCATCACTGGTACTCCATCCTTTAGCTCAAGAGCATCGTGAGGACACAGCTGAACGCAAATTCCACAGCTGATACATTTGTTATAATCAACCAGTATGGTTTTTGGAGCGCTTTCCGGCATGAAATGGAGTTGTTTTCAGGTATTTAAAGATATTTGAATTTAACCGCCCGGATTACAGAAACCGTACCTTAATATAATAATAAATAAGCCGCTTAGCTATCGATTAACCTGAACTGTAAATTACCTTATCCTCCGCCCGAGATTCTTTGCAAAAGCCAGCAGGAATCCAAGAGCATGCTGCACATCCGGGTCTCTGAGATGCTTCAGCGCTCCGGCAATTCCTACAGGTTCAAACTCCCTGGTATTTTTGAAGGCTTCAACGATTTTCTCAACCCTCTCAATCATCTCATCGTCCACTGAAAGGGCTAATGTAAGCAGAATTTCAAGGTTCTTTGTTGCAATCTTCTCCATCTCGTCGTCAATAAACTCCTCTGGCATTTTTTTCATCGCGAGAAGTGCTCCTGAAATATCAACAAGCTCGCTGAGAATGCCACTGTTCTCCAAGTAAATTAGCCTGTCAAAAGCCCTGAGTATGGCATCTCCGCTTTCAGCAAGCTTTTCCATCAGCTTCGACAGAATCTCAGCAGCCTTTGTTTCGTAATCTGCAATCATGGCATTACTTTCAGTTGTTAAAATTTAAGTTTTACTCTTGACCAAATTTTGCGCTTTCAGTCTTTTAATAAAAAAGTCCTTTGCTGAAAGTCAAAAAAACTTATAAATACATCGTTTGTATCAACTGTTCGGTATCGAAATTGTGGGAGGTGGAGCATGGTAAGAGTTGACCACGGAAGGTTGCAGGAGCATCCGATAATCGAGTTTAAGAGAGGAAGGGAGGTTACGATATACTTCAACGGTCAGCCTGTAAAGGCATATGAGGGAGAAACTGTTGCTGCTGCACTTTATGCTGCTGGTGTCAGGGTTTTCAGCCGCTCCTTCAGATGGCACCGACCCCGTGGATTTTTCTGTGCCATAGGAAAATGCTCGGCATGCATGATGGAGGTTGATGGGATACCAAACGTCAGAACCTGCAAGGTTTACGTCAGGGATGGAATGCAGGTAAGAACCCAGAGCGGTTTGCCGGATGCTGAAAGGGATGTTTTTTCGATTCTTGATAACGTTATCGATAAAGTCTTTCCTCACGGGAGTCACTACACGAAATTCACAACCTCAAAGAAAGCAAGGGAGTTCATGTTAAGGCAAATGAGAAAGTTCACGGGCTTCGGTAATCCCCCAAGGGCAGTATTTCAGGGAGAGGCTGAGCTGGAGGAAATAGAGACTGACGTTCTTGTTGTTGGCGGAGGACCGGGGGGGATGTCTGCAGCCATAAATGCCGGAAAATACGGGGCGAGAGTGCTGCTTGTGGATGAGAATCCATTCCTGGGTGGGCAGCTTGTAAAGCAGACTCACCGTTTCTTTGGTTCTGCAAAGGAAAGAGCTGGAACGAGAGGGATAAAGATTGGCCAAATCCTTGAGGAGGAGCTGAATAGCATTGAGAATGTCGAGGTTAGAAAGGAAACGAGGGTTTTTGGAATTTACAGCGGTGAGGCTGGAGCTTATCAGAGAATTGATGATTACAGGGGTAAGCTTTTAAGAATTAGAGCCAAAAAAATTGTTGTTGCAACTGGAGCTTACGAGAGGACACTGATATTTGAGAACAATGACTTACCGGGCGTTTACGGTGCCGGTGGTGTTCAAACTTTGATGAACGTGTACGGAATCAAGCCCGGTAACCTGGGGTTGATTGTCGGTTCCGGAAATGTTGGCCTCATCCTCACCTACCAGCTCATGCAGGCAGGGGTGAATGTTGCTGCAATTGTGGAAGCAATGCCTCGCATTGGCGGTTACTTTGTCCATGCCGCAAAGGTCAGAAGGCTCGGCGTACCGATTTACGTCAGGCACACAATACTTAAAGCCACAGGTAAAAAGAGCGTTGAGGGTGCTGTAATAGCCCAGCTTGACGACAGATGGCAGCCAATCCCCGGCACGGAAAGAAAAATCGATTGTGATTTCATATGCGTTGCTGTTGGTCTTTCACCAACACATGAACTGCTCTATCAGGCAGGCTGTGAGATGAAGTTCGTTCCTGAGCTTGGTGGATTGGTTCCGCTGAGAACGAGATTCAACGAGACAAGTATAAAAGGCATTTACGTTGCCGGTGATGTTGCAGGAATTGAGGAGGCGACTGCTGCGATTATGGAAGGAAGGATTGCCGGAATTCATGCAGCAGTAACTCTTGGCTATGGTGGAGAGGAAGCGAAGAAAGAGCTTGAAGAGGCGGTGAAGGAAATAGAGGAGTTCAGGGCTGGACCGTTTGGAGAGAGGATTATTTGCGGACTGGAGAAGTGCACTCTTGAGAGTGAGGTGATGCTGTGAGCCTTGGATACCTTGAAAGGGGTTATCTGGAAAAAGATGAACTTCCACCATTTCCAAGCGAGGAGAGGCTGAAAAAGAGGGCAGTGGCTTACATTGAGTGTCCGCAACCCATTCCCTGCAGCCCCTGCTTCGAATCGTGCCCGGCAGATGCCATTGAAATGAAAAACATCAACGATCCACCGAAGGTTGATTACGAGAAATGCACCGGCTGCATGAAGTGCATACGCGTCTGTCCCGGACTGGCAATTTTCATGCTCAGATTGCGGGACGATGGGGTTGGTGAGGTAACACTGCAGTACGAGTTTCTGCCATGGCTCAAGAAGGGGGACAGGGTTAAGCTCTACAACAGGAAGGGAGAGGAGATCGGTGAAGGGGTTGTAAACTGGGTCCTTCCACCGGAAAGAAACGATAACACATCTCTTGTCAGGGTTGAGGTCCCAGCGGAGCTGATTTTCGAGGTGAGAGCTGTTAAACCAGTGAGGTGAAAAGAATGAAAGACAGAAAAGTTGTCTGCAGGTGTGAAGATCTAACCGAGGAAGAGATCATCCATGCCATAGAGCTCGGTTACGATGATATAGAGAGCCTCAAAAGGTTTACAGGAGCAACAACAGGACCATGTCAGGGTAAGGGATGCTTGATGCACATTATAAGAATACTCAGCCAGAAAACGGGCAAAAGTGTTGATGAGATCGGCATTACCACACAGAGACAGCCAGTCAACCCGGTCCCGCTTTACATACTTGCTGCAGAAAAGGGTGATAAAGAATGAAAGTTGCTGTAATCGGTGGCGGTGTTGCAGGGCTTTCGGCAGCATACTTTTTAGCAAAGAACGGAGTGGATGTAAGGGTTTTTGAACAAAAATATCTCCTTTACGGGGCAAGCGGAAGAAATTCGGGGGGTTTAACGTTACAGTTTAACACAGAACCCCTTATCAGGCTTGCAGCAAGAACACTTGAGCTTTATGATTCCATTCAGTCAGAGCTCGGATTCAACTTCCTTTTGAGGAAAGATGGATACGTAAAGATAGCGAGTGAGAAAGATGAGACAAAGCTTAAAGAAGAGGCTGAATTTCAAAAAAGGTGTGGTGTTGGGGTAAAAGTTGTGGATCCTGAATTTGTCAGAGAGCTCTTTCCAGATATAAACACCTCAGCATTTACTCTTGCCAGCTATTATGCTGACGGCGGGGTTGTTTTTCCATGGCCTGTTGTCTGGGGACTTGCCAAGGGATGCAGGGAGCTCGGTGTTAAAATTTACGACCCCGCCCCTGCCAGTGTTGAGCTCAAGAGCAATGAGCTGATTGTGAATGCCGGTGGAGAGAGTTACAGGGTGGATTATGTTATAAACGCTGCCGGAGCGTGGAGCAATGAGATAAGCAAACATGTAGGAGTTGAACTCGGCAACAGGGTTTACAGGGAGGAAATCTGCGTAACTGAGAGTCTTAAGCCCTACGTTGATCCGTACATTCTGGATATTTCCACTGGAGTTTATTTCAGCCAGTCCATGAGAGGGGAAATTGTGGGAGGCATACTGGGCAGTGAAACTGGTGCGGTCGAAACAAGGTCCTCTCTGGATTTTCTGACAAGATACGCGAAGAGGATAACGGAGCTTGTACCGAAGCTGAGGGGTATGGCTGTACTCAGGCAGTGGGCTGGAGTATACGATGTTGGCAGGAATGGGATGCCGGTAATAGGAGAAACAAAAATCAAGGGTTTCATCCAGCTAAACGGATTCGGCAGAAACGGCATGTCCCTCGCCCTGGCTGCAGGAGAGGGTGTGGCCGAGCTTGTAACGAAGGGAAGAAGCAAGATAATTGAGCCCTTCAGACCTTAATAATTTTTTAAGTGATTAAAGCTTCCGAGAGGAGAGGGATTCAGAACATCAGACTTCTCGCAATTCAAACTTGGCGGGAATGCAGGAGTATCCGGAAAAGAGTTAACTTTTTCGCCTGATTGAATTTGGTAATACTATAGTATTACAATCCCAATCTTTTTCTCTCCTTTCAGAACAGTTAAAACATGAGCTACGCTTTCGTTAAAGGAAAAAGTGACATCATTGAACTGGTAAAAGGTAAAGCAACGTTTGTTCTTGTCATAGGAAACACGAAAACAGCCAGTATTGAGGGCATTACTGTAGCTGGGGCAAATCCTGAACTCATAAAGTACACCCCACCAGCAGATGCAGAACTGCTCTATCACGGCAGGTGTCTGTCAATTGGCAGCGTTCCCGCAACACCCGACTGAAAACCAACTCCAGCAATTATAACCTACACAGCCTTGAGACTCACATCCATTCCGTTCTTCGTCGTGAATTCCGGACTGATTGTTCCACCCAAGATTCCATACATAGATCTCAACGCTCCTGTGGGGGAGAACATTGCAGAGAGGAGAGCGATGGACAGGCAAAGAGTTGAGGAGGTAATTGAGAGGGCGAAGATCGTGGGAAAACAGATTTCAAAGCTCTCAGACGTTTTGGTTATAGGGGAAAGCATTCCTGCCGGAACAACAACAGCGGCAGCGGTTTTAAAGGCTCTTGGCCTCAGAGATGCTGTTTCTTCAAGCATGCCCGAAAACCCGGTTGAGCTGAAGAGAAAGGTAGTGAGAAAAGCAGTTGAGAGGGTTGAAAGCAAAGATCCGGTAGAGATACTCTCCGCTGTAGGAGACCCGGTAATGGTGGGAGTGATAGGAATTGCACTCGGTTCTGAGTGTCCTGTTATTTTAGCTGGCGGAACTCAGATGGTGGCAATTGCAAATCTGATGGCAAAGATGGATGAAGTTGAGGCGTTGATCGCCACAACGAAGTACGTTGGTGATGATGTCAATGTCGACCTCTCCCTCTCACCATATCCCGTCATTGCTGCTGATCCACTGCTGGGAAAGTCGAAATATCCGGGCTTAAGAGCATATGAGGAGGGATTTGTTAAGGAAGGAGTTGGGGCAGGGGGGATGACCGCTGTCGCTTACGCAAGTGGCATATTACCTGAAAGGTTTTTTAAAGAAAAAAAAAAGGGTTTAGAAAAAATTGTAATGCAAGGTAGGAAGGTTTTGTGGCATTAACATCTTACGAGGAAACAAAAAGATAATATAAAAACCGACCGCCTAATCTCATATGGCTTTCA
>CAZZLE010000024.1:0-5562 GCA_964654595.1 uncultured archaeon
ATGCTGGAAAACTTCCTAGTGGGCGTGCTCTTACATTCAGAAGCCCTCGTATAGTTTACAACTTCGCTGAAGTCAACCCATTCGAAAAAGCCCGCGGATCCCTCCAAAACATTTTAAACAACATCGTAGAAGGGATAAAATTCGTCGCAAAGAGCAGGCTCACTCTTAAGTCCTCCAGCATTCCAGTGAGCACTTATAGAATTATTGTCAACATGATTGCAGAGCATTAAAGTGAGATAAGTTGCAATAACCCTGGCGTACTCTTGATCCTCGATTTCCCTCGCAATTTCGCGGATGTTTTTCAGTAAAGTTATCATTACAAGGAGCTGCCTCTCCGTGAAAACCTCATACCACTTCTTTAAACCATAATTCGTAAGTCTGAATAATTCGGACTCTTTTAGATCTTCGGTAGGAATCAAATCCTCTTCCAGAAAGCTGTCCCAGTTCTCTTTTAGGTATTTAGCTGCTTCCTCAAAGTTTTTGCGGTCCTCCTCACTCGGAAGCTCAAAGGCCTTCCCCTTCCTACTTCTAACAACGACGGCAATGAGCTCCTTATCCCTTCTCTCAGCTATGTCCCTAGTCATGTGCTCGTAGCTTATCGTGTTTCCGCATCCGCCAAAGGATTTCTCGCATATGGCATTTCCTTCTTTCTGCGTGTGCTTTTCCCCCTTTTTATCCGATAGCTGCCTTATTTCAACCTCGAAGTCCCCGTTTTTGAATCTGAACCAGTATCCTATTTTTCCGTTCTTGTCCAGCCACATCTGATTTGTGAGAGGTACTCTCTGACCGCAATAGGGGCACTTTATGCACCAGCACCAGATATAGTATAGGGCTGTTCTACCCCCCCTCTTGTAGAATCTTCCAAGCTCTTTTTCAGTCCTCTCTATCAGTTCCTTACCGTATTTTTCAACATCTTCGGCCAGATGGGGGTACTTCCTGGGATACTCGAGAATGGATTTCATTAAAACGTAAGCAACGGGGTTGTAGTCCATCACACTCGCCCTGAGCCCGTATTCTAGGGCAGAGAACATCAAGTTACCCTGTCCCGCAAAAGGATCCATCACGAAAATACCTGAGGGGTCGAAATCAAGCAACTTTTGAAATCTTCCAATTTTTGGATCGTTCTTGTATGCTCTTACATCCGAGTTTAAACCTATCAGCTCCCTGATCTCGGTGATCATTTCCTTTAACTTCTCCTTTTCCACCTCCCCGTTCTCTCTGAAGGGGGCGGGAACGGTGGATAGCAAGATTATGGCCCTCGCCACCGAGATAGGTTTTCTTGTCACCATTACAGCAATTTGTTTATTGGAGGGACAGCAAGCTTCTCCTTTCGAGCTTCCTCACTTACATCCTCAAAAAGCTTCAAAGTTTCAATATCTTCGACTTCTATGAGTCTGCTACTTCTCATAAAACACCCTCCAAGCCCTATCGGCTCTATCCCTTTCCTTCAGAAATTTGTCAACCCAGAAATGAAGATCGAGCTTTTTCATTTCTCTCACCGCGTTGATGTACTTCCTCGCGGTCCACTCGTCTTCCGCAATCCTGAGCACATTCAACCCCAGAAAGGCTCTTGCGACATCATCATTCCAGCCGTTTGCCGTGAAATTGAAGAACTTGTAAGCGAGTTCTGCCCTCCATCCATGGACTCTGGCAAGCAAAATCTTCCTTGTTTTCCCACGCTCCTCAATTTCGACACACAGGTAAGTGGTCTTGTCTTTTTTCACCAGTAAATGCTTCTGCATCCTCTCAACCTCTCTTAAAATCGATTCCGTATTGCTGGAGATCTTCGGATATATCTTTCCTGGCAACTATGCTTAGCTCCCCTTTAACCTTTCCCTGGGAGTAGGCTTCTTTAATTCTTTCTATAAGTTGCTTCAGCTTGTTAACATCATTTAGATTGCTCTCAATTGAAAATATGTCACCCCCACTTTCTATACTTACTGAAAGATGCGGTTTAACTTCTCCAATTGTTTTTACAATCAAAATCTTGTTAAGCAGGTCTTTTAGCATTTCGAAACTTGTTATTGATACGGAGTATCTGTGTTCAGGCTCAACAAGAATAGTCCATGAATCCTGAGAATCGTCCGTGCTGGCTCCTACACCCTCTCTCGGATACCATTCAATCAATTCAGTAGTTTTATCTTTGACCGCCTCAAGTTCAGTATAAACAAGATCCTTTCTAACGATGTAGCCATCCCAGTCCACGGAGACCTTTTTTCCGATCACTGCCTTGTATCTGCCATCTATCCTCTCTAAAGTTTTGGTATAACCAAACTTTGAATTTGCAACGCCCTCTCTGGCTGCATCAATTATAGCTTTACCACTGGCAATGAAAGGCAGTCTCCTATCTTTTCTGAACAAATCGTAAATTTCCCTGACCGCTACATAACCATCCTTATTGAGCTGATTTTTTGTGTAGTCAGCATCTATAATGGATTCAACGCTCAGGCTGTCCCTGAACTTACCCTTGCTGGTAAGAAAGCTAATAACTCGTTCTGTAAGATTTTTGGATTCTCTCGACTTTTTATCGTCTTTTTTATCATACAGTATAATCTCTTCTGGATCAATATCCCCGCTACCGACTTTGGGATAGGCTATTTTTACGAATGCACTCTGGCAGGCAGCCGTCAGATTTCCCTCCGCCTCGTTAAGTCTATCTCTAAGTTCTTTTATCTTTGTTTTATCAGGTTTGATTCTTGAGTCCCCCTCTGCCTTTTTAATTGCACATACTTCCCTGGCCTCTCTTTTGACCTCTTCAAGCTGCCATTCGTCGGGAAAGACGACAACAAGAGTATTTTTGTACACTCTTGGTTTTTCACTGCCTGGGAGTTGTTCCATTATTTTCTCTATATTATCCTTGGTGAGAGGATTGAGGCTGACAAAAATTCTCAGGTTATCGGAATCATCATCCAGCTCATAGGGATCCCAGACGACTTTGAAGTGTCCGGAATCCTTAAATAGTGACTTTAACGTGTTGAGAACTGTATTCTTTATTTCTTCCTCAGTCACCTCTCTCTTGTAGTCCTGAATTACCTTGTTTATTCCAGGCTCTATCCAGAAATAGTATTCATTGCCCTCCTTTCTCAGGTACCAGAACTCTCTCTCCATCTCCTGAAGAATACCATCAACAAGGTCCGGGTCCTCTCCCACATGACAGATAGCAAGCTTAATCTGAGCGGGTCTAATGCCCGATATTTTGGCTGCAGCAATGAGAGAGTATATATATATCGTTCTCGCTATTCTTTCTGCAATTTTCACATTTCTGCTTTCGTCAATCTTTTTTGCCTTCTCAACCACATCTGTGTTTATCGCGTTGATATACTCGCTTTTATCAAGCTGAGAAGTGAGAGCGTCCCTGATAGTAGCATCTTCAAGAGGAATGTCTCCCGTTGTTACAAGTTTGCAGTCCTTCTTTCCCATGCATATTCTGTGAAGAACCGTTGAGAGCAGCCAGAGAGCACCTCTCGTTTTGTTGAACTTGTCTATCGTAGAAACTCTCTCATGCAAGACATCGATGAGGAATGGGTGAAATGGATAGGCCCTCTCCATTTTTCTCTTGTAGTCAGCTTCAGAAATGAGAGCTTTCTCAAGATAGTAATCATAAAAGGCATCAATGATCCTTTGAGCTTCAGACCTGTCGTAGGACTTTACCAATCTCTTTCTCAAAACTAGGTATATCTCCTCATCCCTCACAGGAACAAGATATTGTGCCTGCCTAGAAAGAGCACTCGTGAAGTGGTCGTGTACGGTTTCTACTCTCTCCTGCAACTTGGCCTCTTTAATACTCTTTTTAACCTCGCTAACCACTTTCTCGTAGAGAGATTGCCTGCCTGTAAGCGTTAGAACCAGCATGGTGCGATATGAAGTTGAAACGGCACTCGATAGAACAACTATGAAATTGAGTGTGAGCTTCATAAGGTTTGTATCTCCAATTTTCACTGATTCTGCATTTACCAGATAGACCGGAAGCTCGTCAATGAGAATAAGTGTTGGGGATTCAAACAAATTTCTTATTTCGTTGATATTTTTAGGAGGTTTTCCTTCGAGATCGTATTCTTTCATCAAATCGTACTTTCCAAGGGCCTGAGCAATTTCACCCCAAAGTGTATTTTTCTCCATTTTCCTGCAGTCAATAGCAACAACTTTAACATCAGGAACTTCAAGTATTCCATATTCCTTATCCAACTCGTAATTACGTATGTATTCAGTTCCTTTATCCTTATTCCCGAATACGTGGTACAGTAAAAGGAGTGAGTGGGTTTTACCTCCACCGAATTCCGTATCCAGCACGTAAACTGCATTCCCCTCATTCCTTGCCAATCGTCTTAAAGCACCTGCAAGTAGAACCCTCATATCAGAGGTCAGATATGTGTTTTCCAAGAACTTTACAGGATCAAGATAAATTTCGTCGGCATCCCCACTTAGAACCTCGTAAAGTTCAACGGCAAATTTCTTTCGGTCTAGTTTTCCGTATTTGATCTCATCGCTAAATTCACACACTTCCCATACGTTTTTCAGATTCATTCACAACACCCCACATTTAGAATAAGTTCGAAATCCTCTTCAGAATCCCTCTTATCACCCTGTTCATCAAGTGTCTTGACTATTTCCGCTCGTTTGTGATGAACTTCAGCCTGTGGATTAAAGGTGAATTTTACAGGCTTATCGAAGTCCTTTACAGCCCTGAGCTTAATTCCGAATTGGAATGTTTCATTCCCGATCTCTTTAGGAGGTTTGAAAATTTTTAACGATTCTCTGAAAACTTCCGATTCAGCCTCATAAACTGCAACAACTCTCGAAGGTTTCATCTCACCTTCTATCCTCTGCTTTAGGTAAATCAAAAACTCATTCCCCGGCTTTAACTTTGCTATGATGTCCTTGTGCCTCCCAGCAACCGTAAAAACATTCTCAAATCTTATCACCTTCCAGTTTTTTTCGTTGGTTATGTAGAGCCAGTAAGCCACTATTTCACCTCCTTCACTTCAAAACCGAGCTTAGTTAAGATGTTGTAGGCGTGCATCGCAGTAAATGCAACTTTTGGAAGTCCAGTCACTTCAGCAATGACCTGCTTTATCGGAAATCTAATCCCATTGAATTCGATATAGTATTTTGCCTTACCTTTTAACTGTTCGGGTTCAAGTCTTTTGAAGACTTCTTCAACATCCTTTCGAGACAGAGTGTAAGTTTTCCCTTTAATGGATATACTCACAAGAGTCATAACGCTACACCATCCAACACTTACTCCATTTATTCTTACTCCCCATACTTATATATGCCTTTTTGCAGTCAAAGGTATTCAAATCATTTACATCCATTCGTGTGTATGCAACCACCCTCTAGAACTTTTTGAGATGAGTGGAGCAGTAAAAACTTCTGTTCGGGACTATTTTTATTACTACGTTCACAACAGAGCCCTTGGAAACCTTTGCTTTCCTCGAAATCTCATCGTAGCTTAGCCCTTCGAAGTAAAGCCCCAGAACTTCCATTCTTTTTTTCAGCGGTATTTCCCTCATTTTTACACCTCCTTGCAGCTTTTATAAGCCTGATTCGCATGCTTCCATC
>CAZZLE010000025.1:0-5421 GCA_964654595.1 uncultured archaeon
GCTATGCTGTACGCATCCACACCGAGATGCTCTCCCGGCGTCTGCTTTGATGAAGCGAGGTTCGTGGCTACTTTTTTCGACGCCACGGTAAGTAAACCTGGAGAATCGGGTAGAGTTCGGGATTTGAGAAACTCAACAGCCTCAGCGTGTTTCAGTTCCTGCGCAACAGGAACTGGTTTTATCATGGCAAGAGCGTCACGAAGGTTCATGTTAGTTCTGCAATCCAGAAAAATAAATTTCTTCCGTTTGCGATGCGGGGCATTTTTAAAAGAGTGACTTTCACAGCTTTCCAGCTCCAAACGTAAAAGTTTTTTAAACTCCTCATTCAAGCTGAAACGTGAAAATCGAACGACCGAGAGGCACAAGAGATTTCCTGCCTGAGGAAATAGAGAAAAGAAGGGCAATTGAAAAGCGGATGAGGGAAATTGCCGAAAGTTTTGGATACAGAGAGGTGGCAACTCCAACCTTTGAACACCTCGAACTCTTCACAAGGAAGTCCGGAGAAGGAATTGTTGAGGAAATGTATGTTTTTAAGGACAAATCCGGCAGAGACCTCGCCCTCAGACCTGAACTCACGGCTCCGGTAATGAGGTTGTTTGTAAACGAATGCAGTGTGATGCCAAGGCCATTGCGCTTTTACTACTTCGCCAACTGCTTCCGTTACGAGAGACCTCAGAAAGGCAGATACAGGGAGTTCTGGCAGTTCGGAGCTGAGCTTATTGGATCCAGCTCATACCTTGCAGATGCAGAAGTTATAATTTTAGCAAATAAAATTCTGAAAGAACTCGATGTAAAGTTCAGCCTTGAAATAGGACATGTCGGAATAATGAGATATCTTCTAAAACCGCTTGGAGAGGAGAGAGCATCGAAAATCATGAGATTGATTGACAAAGGTGATAAGGAGGGACTTGAGAGGTATCTCGAGGATACAAACGTTTCTGGTGATTTGAGAGAGAAAATTTTCAGCATAGTTGAGCTGAAGGGTGATGAATCGGTAATTGAGGAGGCAAGGGAGATCGTTGATTACGATTTCAGTCATCTTGAGAGGCTTTCTTCATTGCTGAGAGATGTCGATGTCAGCTTCACTCTTAACTTGGGCATAGCAAGGGGGCTGGATTACTACACGGGGGTTGTCTTCGAATGTTACGCTGAAGGTCTCGGAGCTCAGAAGCAGGTTTGCGGTGGAGGGAGTTATGAGCTCTCCTCACTCTTTGGCGGTTCTGTTACTCCATCAACGGGTTTTGCAATAGGATTTGACAGGGTTTGTGAGGTTTGCAGAGTTGAGGAAAAAACAAGAGATGTTGTTGCGGTCATCTCTCTTAAAGGACTTGAAAGTCATGCTTTCAGGATTGCAAGCAGGCTCAGAGAAGCAGGTATCACTGCAGTTGTCGATGTTATGGAGAGAAGTCTGAAAAAGCAGATGAGCTTTGCAAATGAGATTGGAGCGAGATATGCGGTCATTATCGGTACAGAGGAGGTTAAAGAAGGGAAAGTTGCCGTAAAGAATCTCAAAACTCAGGAGCAGTTTGCAGTGACTGAGATTGAGATGCTGAATTTGCTGAGATTCTGAGTTTACTGAGCAATATTTATTAACAATCTAACGTTACATTCTTCATGAAAAACCTGAAGTACGAGGAAAGGGGGAGAGTTGGCATTGTAACACTTAACCGTCCTGAGACGAGGAATGCCCTCTCTTTCGAGCTTTTGAAGGAACTTGAAGAGCTCATCGAAAAAATATCAGCAGAGAGAAAGGTTAGAGTTGTAATAATAAAAGGTGAAGGTAAGGGCTTCTCATCCGGACACGATTTGAAAGAGATTCTGGACAGACATCCAATTGAGGTTGAAAGACTTTTCAATCAATGTTTCAGGGTGATGCTTGCCATAAGAAATGCACCCCAGCCATACATAGCCATGGTTCACGGCGTTGCAACTGCTGCTGGTTGCCAGCTCGTCGCAGCCTGTGACATGGCTGTTGCAGCAAAATCTGCACTTTTTGCCACCCCCGGTGTAAAAATCGGACTCTTCTGCTACACTCCAGTAGCTTTCGTCAGCAGAGCGGTTGGGAGAAAGAAGGCATTTGAAATGGGCTTTACGGGAGAGTTTATAACCGCTGACGAAGCCTTGCAGTTTGGACTTGTGAATAAAGTCGTTGATGATGAAAAGCTTGAAGAAGAGACAATGAAACTCGCAGAAAATGTTGCATCTTACAGCCTCAACACTCTTGAGTCCGGAAAGAGGTTTTTCTACAGGCAGCTGTTCATGGAAGATTTCCAGGCATTATCCTACGCAACAGAAGCAATTTCGCTTTACAGCTCCACAGAGGACGCAAAAGAGGGGATAAGAGCTTTCTTTGAGAAAAGAGAGCCGAAATGGGACTGAAAAACTTCAGGTTTTACTTAAGAACGGAAATGAGAGAATGAACTCAGTATCCCTGCCAGATTTTTCAACTTTAATGTCTCCTCCAAAGCTCTCCATTAGCTTTTTAACAATGAAGAGTCCCAAACCGGTGCTTCCTGCAGTAGAAAAGCCTCTTTCAAATAATTTTTCTTTAATGCTTTCAGGTATTCCCGCTCCGTTGTCCTTGTAGATTACATGCACCATGTCGGAGACTTCAATCTTAACATGTATTCTGGTTGCTCCTCCATGCTTCACAGAGTTGCTGATGAGGTTTTCGAAAACGCTGTAGATTCCATCGTTCGCATAAACAACAGCATTTTTCTCCACAAATATCTCAACATCGTAACCCTTAGCCGACTCCTCAATTACACTCTTCAGGTCGTAAGGTCTAAGAATTTCATCTGTTGATGATTCGAGCTCTCTAATTTTCTTTATCAAATCCACACCTTTTGAGGTCGCTTCCTTCATTTTTTCCAGGAGTTTTTTATCAAACTTCTCCTCCAGCAGTTCCGTGTAGGAGCCAATCACTGTCAGAACATTGAGAATGTCGTGCCTAAGAATGCTGTTGAGCAGTTTGACGTATTCGAGAAGATTCTCAATCCTTTTCTGCATTTCAACTCTTTTGGTAACGTCTGTGAAGACGATAACGTAATACCTTTTCCCCTCATCCTCCAAAACCCTCCACCTCAGCTCATTCCACTGGTAACCGCCTTTTCTGACAACTCTCAACAAAAGAGGGTAGTTTACCTCATCCTCTCTTCCCGTTGCAATTTTTGTGAAAGCATCAACAGCTTCTGGCAAGTCTTCAGGATGGACTGTTTGGAGCGGATTACTTAAGCTTTCAGCACTCAAGCCGGTTTTCTCAGTTATTCTTCTGTTGAGCATTACAACGTTGAAATTCTCATCAAGGATTGCCACCCCAGCAGGAAGTTCTTCAAGGATCTTTTTCCAATTCATTATTTTAAGTTCTTACGAAGAATTAAAAATTTTGTTAAACAAAAATTTCTCAATCACATGCATTTATGATTATCGCATTCACCGGACATGCTTCAACACATGCACAGCACTCGATGCAGTCTTCACTTCTCTCAGGCACTGCATAGGAATCAATTATCTCGTAAACCGCGAATGGGCACACATCTGCACACTTCCCACATCCGTTGCAGATTTCAAGGACAATTATTGCAACCACGAACCTATTATTCGGCTGGTTTATTAACCTATTCCAGCGAAAGGTATTAATCCCGGAGTTTTAAGCACTTCATGCATGATATTGTCATCAGAAACGGTCTTTGTTTCGTTAACGGCAAATTTACTGAATGCAGCATCGGTGTTGATGGAAACAGGATAACGCATGTAGCCAAGGAAGTTGAGAAAGGAGAGATAGAGATTAACGCATCTGGATGCATCGTAATGCCCGGCTGCTTCAACGCACACACGCATGCGGCAATGACGCTTATGAGAGGTTATGCGGAGGGTCTCCAGCTTAGAGAGTGGCTCGGGAAGATCTGGGAGCTTGAGGCGAGGCTTGATGATGAGGCGGTTTACTGGGGAACGATGCTTGCATGCGTGGAAATGCTCAAATCCGGCGTAACGGCTTTTTCGGACATGTACATCCACATGGACGCAGTCGCTGAAGCTGTGGGAGAGGCAGGGATGAGGGCGGTTCTCGGCTACGGAATGGCGGACAGGGGAGATGAGGAGAGGGCAAAAAAGGAGTTAGAAGCTGGTGTTGATTTTGCTGAAAAGTGGAACGGCAGCTTTGAGGGCAGAATCAAAACAATGTTGACCCCTCACGCTCCATACACATGCTCTCCTGAATTTTTGAAAAGAGTTGGCGAGGTTGCTGGGGAAAAAGGACTTCTGAAGCACATACACGTCTCTGAAACTCTCTGGGAGGTGAGGGAGATAAAGAAAAGATTCGGAAAAAGACCTGTTGAGCTTCTTGATTCAATAAGCTTTCTTGACTCGAACACAGTTTTGGCTCACGCTGTATGGTTGTCTGACAGGGAGATTGAGATTTTAGCAGAAAAAAACGTCAGCGTAGCACACTGCCCCACAAGCAACCTGAAGCTTTCATCCGGAATTGCAAAAGTACCGGAGCTATTTGAAATGGGTGTTAACGTAAGCATCGGCACTGATGGTGCTGCAAGCAACAACATGCTCAGCGTGCTTTCTGATGCAAGAACCGGAGCTTTGCTTCAGAACCTGAGGGGGAAAAGTCTCAGTCCCGTGCACTGGTTAAGAATGTCAACTGAAAACGGATACAGGGCTTACAAAATCAATGGCGGCAAGATTGCTGAAGGTCATCTCGCCGACATAGCAGTTTTCAGAAAAACATGCAGAAACTCCCCGATGCACAATCCTGCTGCCATGCTTTTCGTTGAAAACAAGGCAATTCATGTGCTGGTAGATGGTGTGCTTGTGATGGAGGATGGAATTCTCGTAAACGTTGAGGAAGAGAAAGTAATTGAAAAGGCGGAAGAAGCAGCACGAAAGCTTTTAGGGAATTAGCATAGTGTTAGCAGAGAAGAAAATTTTAACTACCATCCAGTCAACATTATTATAATGTTAAAACCCAAGCTATCGAGGTTGAAAAGTAAGGATCATCAGGAGCAAGAAGAAGGGGAGACCGAAAAACTTGAAGATTATGAAAAAGAGGCTTTTGAAACAATAGAGGAGGTAAAGAAGAAAGAAGAAGTTCTTAAAGCTAAGCGAAAGAAGAGAAAGGAATACAGTGTTGAAGAGCAAGGAGAACTTGTAGAGTTTACACCCCCTACCGGATGGATCATTGTTGAAGATTACTGGCTCCTTGAGCCTTACTGCAAGGTTTTCATAATCTACAATGAGGAGGAGCAGGAATACAGATATCAGGTCGCTGAACCAAGGCTGGATCCCTACGAAACAGAAGTATACGGCCACCTATCAGCGCTGCTTAAGGAAAGACTTGAGGAGAAGTTTTTTGAGGACGAGAAGGTTCCAAAGGAAATCATTCTTAAAGAAACCTTTGATGAACTGATTGAT
>CAZZLE010000026.1:0-4733 GCA_964654595.1 uncultured archaeon
TATGCCTACCCGACGGCTGAGATAGCGGTTATGGGGCCTGAAGGAGCTGCAGAAATAGTGTTCAGGAAGGAGATCAGTGCTGCTGAAGATCCGAAGGCAATGAGGGAGGAGAAAATCAGGGAGTACAGGGAGAAATTTGCCAACCCTTACAGGGCTGCGGCGAGAGGTTACATTGATGATGTAATTGATCCGAAGTACACAAGAGTGAAGATCATCTCCGCACTGAGGATTCTTGAAAGCAAGAGGGAGAAGCTTCCGCCAAAGAAACACGGCAACATTCCTCTGTGAGGTGGTAGAATGACGCCAGAAGAATTTCTTGCCGCGATTGCTGCTGTAAACCGATACATGAAGGAGAAGGAGGGTGTGATTGAAATTAAAGAATTTCCGAGAAACTGGAAAATTGCGGCGAGGTTGATTGCATGAAGTATGAGGTAAAGGTTCAGGGCAGGAAGTATGAGGTGGAAGTGAAGGAAATCTCTCCAATGGTTTTTGAGGTTAAGGTTAACGGGAAAAAGGCAGTAATTGAAGTGGAGGCAAAATTTGAGTTTAAGGAGTTTGAAAAAGCCGAGATCAGGGAGAAGAGATTTGTTGAAGAACGAGTTAGAGAAAGAGCTGAAACGAGGGTTAAAGCAGGAAAGACCATAACCGCTCCGATGGCCGGAATTGTTACAAAAATTTTCAAGAAAGCCGGTGATAAAGTCAGGGCTGGCGAGACTGTTCTAATCATTGAAGCAATGAAGATGGAGAACCCCATAACCTCTCCCGAAGATGGGGAGATTGCCGAGATTGCTGTTAATGAGGGAGATAAGGTTGGTAGCGGTGATGTTCTCGTCTATCTGAAATAGGTGGTTTGTATGAACAAGAAGGAGTGGGAGGAGAAATATGTAAAACCACTTATAGAAAAATCGCCTGAGAGGAAGAAGGAGTTTAAGACCTCCTCCGGAATAGTTGTTGACAGGCTTTACACGCCTGAAGATGTTGAAATTGACTACGAGAACAAGCTTGGATATCCGGGAGTTTATCCATTCACGAGAGGGGTTTATCCAACAATGTATCGCGGAAGAATCTGGACGATGAGACAGTATGCAGGTTTCGGCACGGCTGAGGAAACTAACAGAAGATACAGGTATCTTCTCGAACAGGGGCAGACCGGGTTGAGTGTTGCATTTGACCTTCCAACTCAAATCGGCTACGATTCAGACCATCCAATGGCCCTCGGAGAGGTTGGCAAGGTAGGGGTGGCAATCGATACGATTCAGGATATGGAAATTCTTTTCGATGGAATTCCGCTGGGAAAAGTTTCGACTTCAATGACAATCAACTCAACCTGTGCCCAGATTCTGAGCATGTATATTGCCGTTGCTGAAAAGCAGGGGGTTGAAATGTCAAGTTTAAGGGGAACCGTGCAGAACGACATGCTGAAGGAATACATCGCCCGTGGAACCTACATTTTCCCTCCGGAACCTTCACTGAGGCTTGCAACGGACATAATCATGTTCTGTGCCAGGGAGATGCCACACTGGAACTCCATCAGCATATCGGGCTACCACATGGAGGAGGCTGGAGCAACTCCGGTTCAGGAGGTTGCCTTCACCTTGGCGGATGGCATAACTTACGTTGAGAAGGTCATTGAGAGAGGGATGGATGTTGACAGCTTCGCTCAAAGCCTGAGCTTTTTCTTTGCTGCAGGAAACAACTTTCTCGAGGAAATAGCGAAGTTCAGGGCTGCCCGCAGATTGTGGGCGAGGATAATGAAGGAGAGGTTCAATGCTAAGGATCCAAGGTCTATGATGCTTCGCTTCCACGTTCAGACAGCTGGTTGCACTTTAACAGCCCAGCAGCCGGAGAACAACATTGTCAGAGTTGCCCTGCAGGCTCTTGCAGCGGTTCTGGGTGGTTGCCAGTCACTGCACACAAACAGCTTTGATGAAGCCCTCTGCCTCCCGACTGAGAAGGCGGTTAGAATTGCTCTCAGAACCCAGCAGATAATTGCAGAAGAGAGCGGTGTGGCAGATGTTGTTGATCCGCTGGGTGGAAGTTACTACATTGAGTGGTTGACTGACAGAATAGAGGAGGAGGCGATGAAGTACATAGAGAAGATAGATGAGATGGGAGGAATGATCAAGGCGATTGAAAGCGGTTACGTGCAGAGGGAGATACAGAAGTCGGCATATGAGAAGCAGAAGGCCATTGATAGTGGTGAGATCACTGTTGTAGGGGTGAACAAGTATCAGATTGAGGAGGAAATCCAGATCGAGCTTTTGAGAGTGGATAAAGCGATTGTGGAGAAGCAGATCAGGAGGCTTCAGGAGTTCAGAAAGAACAGGGATGTGAAGAAGGTGGAAGAGGCGCTTGACAGGCTCAGGAAAGCTGCGGAGAAGGAAGATGAAAACTTAATGCCCTACGTTCTTGAAGCTGTAAAGGCAAGAGCAACCTTAGGAGAGATGACTGATGCTTTAAGAGATGTTTTCGGCGAGTTCAGAGCTCCAGAGATTTTCTAATTTTTTAAATTTTAAAAAAGCATGTTTATGCCCTCAATGAAGGCCTCAACCGATGCCATGATTATGTCCGTTCTCGCACCTCTTGCTGTGACTATTTTATTATCCTTCTTGAGCTGCACAACCACATCAACAAGGGCATCCGTTCCGCCTGTTATAGCATCCACGTGGTAGCTTACCAGCTTTATGTCGGCAAACTCCTTTATAGCCTTTCTTATGGCGTTTATCGCCGCATCAACCGGCCCTACGCCAACAGCAGCCTCCATCCTTTCCTGACCATCTATTTTCAGCTTAACACTCGCCATGGGCATGACATTTTTTCCTGTGAAGATTGCCAGATCCTCAAGCTTGACTTTCTTCTCCCTTTTTATCTGCAGTACGGTCTCGATTATTGTTCTGACATCAGCATCGGTAACCCTCTTCCCCTTATCTCCGATCTCCTTTATTCTTGCAAGGATTTCTTTCATCTGCTCCGGAGTAGCCTTGTAGCCGAGCTCGTTCATTATTGCCTCAACACTTGCCCTTCCAGCATGCTTTCCGAGAACAATGACTCTTTTTCTTCCCACAACTTCAGGAGAAATCGGTTCGTAGGATTTTGCATCTCTCAGCAACGCGGAAGTGTGGATTCCGCTCTCGTGTGTGAAGGCGTTGTCTCCAACAATTGGCTTGTTTGGAGGAACAACAACCCTTGAAAGTTTTTCCACCAGTTTTGACGTGTTGTATAATTTTTCCTTTTTTATTCCAGTTTTGATTCCGTAGAGGTATTCAAGGGCAATTACAACCTCCTCTATTGCAGCATTGCCAGCTCTTTCACCGAGACCGTTTATTGTTCCGTGAAACTCCTCGGCTCCGGCCTTTATGGCGAATATTGTGTTTGCAGTGGCAAGTCCAAAGTCATCGTGACAGTGAATTGCGAGAGGCAGCTTAACTTCATCCTTAATTTTTCTTACAATCTCCTCAGTCCTTTCCGGAGAAAGCACTCCAACAGTATCCGCAAAGGTAACTCTTTCGGCTTTTGCTTCTTCAGCTTTTTTGAAGAGCTCAATCACAAAGTTCAGATCTGCCCTTGAAGCGTCTTCAGCACCAAACTCAACTATCAGTCCTCTCTCCTTGGCGTATTCAATTGCTTCAATGCTTTTCTCAATTATGTATTCTCTGCTCTTCCCGGGAAACTTGGCGTTGATGTGTATGTCTGAAGAAGGAGCAACCATGAAAATTGACTCCGCATTGGCATCGGCTGCGGCATCTATGTCCTCCCTTTTGATCCTCGCAAAACTGCAGATTTCGGCATTCAAACCCCTCTGCGAGATTTCCTTTATTGCCTGAAAGTCACCCTCTGAGGCAATTGCAGTTCCTGCCTCGATGATGTCAACCCCAAGGCTGTCCAGAGCTTCTGCTATCATCACCTTCTGCTCCACGCTCAGCGATACTCCGGGGGTTTGCTCGCCATCTCTGAGTGTTGTGTCAAGGATTTTTACCCGCACAGCTCAAAACTAACGTCCGGGTAAAAAAGCTTTAGGTAAGTTTAATTAACTTCATAAAGAGGGTCGACATGGATGAAGATGAGAAGGAGAAGCTGCTTGAAAAGCTCGCTTCCCAGCAGTTAAGGGCTGACTACCGCAAAGCTCTGGGGAGCGAGCATAAGAGGAGGTATATGGATTCTGAAATTGAAAAAATATTCAAAAAGGGGAATAAGGATGAACGCTGATGAGTTTGTAAAGGCATTTAACAATGCCAGAGATTTATCGGAACTTGAAGAGCTCGCTGAGATCGGAGAGGGACTTTGCAGAAACCTTGAGGGTCATGAAAGGGGAAAGGTTCTTGGAACACTTGGAAACATCTACTATGCACTTCACAAGCTGAAGGAGGCCGAGGAGGCTTACCTTGATGCCCTTAACATATACATTAAGCTCTCTCAGGAGGATGAGAGCTTTCTGCCATATGTGGTGGGTTGTTTGTACAATCTCGGAAATCTTTACCGTATATCCCGCAGATATGCAGAGGCTGAGAAGGCTTACCTCGATGCCCTGAAACTTCTGGATGATAGGAGCGACCAGAGACTTGCAATTTTGGCAGCTCTCGGAACGATGTATGCGAGGCTGGATATGAAGGAGCATGCTGAGAAGGCTCTTATTGAGGCTTACAGCATTGCAAGGGAGAGGGGAGATACCAGAGCGATGGGGATGCTGCTGAACAACCTTGCCGTTGTTTATCAGAGAGGAGGGAGAAAGAGGG
>CAZZLE010000027.1:0-8873 GCA_964654595.1 uncultured archaeon
GACGCTTGTCAGCGATAAAGAGATGAGTGATGCTACTGTAAGAATTTCTGCAAATTCTCCGCTCTCTGTTCTGAGTTCTGAATATTACATTGGTGACATAAAGTCAGGGGAGGAGTTTGCGGCGGTTTTCAAACTCAAAGCTTCAAGTGAGGCAAAGGCGGTTACGTATCCAGCAGAGATCAGGATTATATTCAGAAGTCTGGATGAATACGTTGAACTTGACCCTGTCAGAATTGGTGTGAAAGTTAACCCGAAGATGGAGTTTGAAGTGCAGGGAATTCCAAGCATTGCTGCTGGAGAGGAGAAAGTTGTCACATTTTTTGTGAAAAACCTCGGTGATTTTGAGGTCAGAGATGCTACCGCCAGAATAACAATAATTAGTCCATTTTCCTCAACAGATGACTCAGCTTTCATAGGTAACCTGAAACCTGGCGAAACCGCAAATGCCACCTTCAAGCTTTCAGTAGATAGCGAAGCCACACCAAAACTGTATGCCCTTAACCTTGAGGTCAAGTACAAGGATCCGGAAGGGGAGTGGGCTTACAGCGAGCCTGCAAAGGCTATAATCAACGTCACTCCCGCCAGACCGCCTTATGCGCTGTACGCGGTGGTGGCTCTGATAATTCTGGCAGCCATCATTTACTACCTCAGGCGGAGGTAAGGGATGTTTGCTGAACTGCTGGAGAAAGTTGCAAGGTTCATAGCCAGACGACCGGGATTTGTAGTATCAATTATTTCAATAATTTTAATCCTCTCGGCCCTTTCAGCCCAGAATGTTAAGCTGACATCAGGGACCGGATCAATGTTCAGTGAGGATAATGTCATCTACAGACAGTACCAGCTGTACCAAAAGGATTTTGGCGTTGGTGCTGATAGTCTCTTCATCCTCATCAAGGGAGATGACATCGTGAATCTCGAAGTTTACAGCTATCTCCTTAACCTGCAAGCGAGAATAAAAGATGTAGATGGAGTCATCAGCGTTGTATCTCCGGCATCTATCGTTGCATCACTCTACGGTGAGCTTCCGTCTGATGAATCAAAAATATCACTCGCCACCAGCCTTTACGCGAGAGATCTTGTTCCCAAACCAACCCTTGCATTGATGATCATACAGCTTGGTACATCGGAAATTGAGAAGCAGAAGGAGATTGCGATTGAGGTTGAGAACATCATAACCTTCTCAACCCCACCTCAGGGAATTGTTTTGCAGCTCACAGGAGGTGCGGCGTTAAGCAATCAGATTGAAAGGGAGATCGGAAAGAGCTTAGGTATAACGATGACAGTCTCAATTGTTCTGATGATTCTGATTCTTTTCATAACTTTCAGCGGTGCTGTAAGGAAAAAATACACGGCTTTCCTGCCTCTGGTCATTTCTGTGATGTCTGTTACAATACTTTACGGACTCATGCCCGTTCTCGGAATTCCTCTTTCCGAGCACACCAACGGAGCTTTACCAATGCTGATCGGTCTCGCAATTGAATACGGAGCACAGCTTCAAAACCGCTATGAAGAGGAGAGGAAAGAGGGGTTGAATGCGGATGAGGCTGTTGTTGTATCAGTAACAAGAACGGGGCTGGCAATTGTTATGGCTCTCGTCACGACTGTTATAGGTTTCATGTCCATGCTGGCTCCCGGAATACCCGCAATGGCTGATTTTGGCATCATCTCCTCTCTTGGCTTAATAATAGCGTACATTCTAACCCTGACCTTCCTGCCAGCAATTCTGAAGCTGATAGATCGCTGGAATGAGGGTAAGGAAGAGAAAATCGAAAAAGCTGGGAAACTGGAAAAGAGCCTGTCAGCAATTTCAAATTTAACAGCAAAAAGACCCGTTGGAATACTTGCCGTCGCTTCAGTAATAGTGCTTTTTGGTCTCTATGCATCGCCACAAATTGGTCTGGAAACAAACTACAACAAATACGTTCCACAAAATCTTCCATCAATACAGAGATTCAATGAGATTGAAAGGCTTGTTGGAGGGCAGGCAACTTATACGCTTGTTCTTGAAGTGGATGAGCTGAACGCTGAAACCCTTAAAGAGATAGACGAGCTCGCAAAATACGTTGTCGAAAAGGAGGAGCTTGTCTATGACTACAGTTCAGTAACCAAGCTAATTTCAGAAGTTAGAAAGGCATACGGACTGGAAGGTATGCCTGAAAGCGATGCTGAGCTAATGCAGATTCTTTCAGTCCTTTCAAAGGAGGAGGTTGGAAGATACATTTCCGGAGGGCAGATAGCAGTTCATTTACACTCAAATGCTGACAGTCAGGATGAATTCATTTCAACGCACAAGAGCATCATCAGAGATGTGGAGTTCTATGGCTGGATTGGGGGATACTACGTTACTGGAATGCCGGTGATCTACGGAGAGATGGGCAGGCTTATGACTTCCGGCCAGACAACTATGACCCTGACAGCCTATGCACTAATCGTCGCACTTCTACTTGCAGTTTACCGCTCAATAAGAAAGGCGGTGGTGCCGCTGTTAGCAATTACGTCCGTTATCGGGGCTATGAACACCATAATGTTTCTGACTGGCACAAAGCAGACGATGCTAAGCATCGCCCTCAACTCAATCACTCTCGGTCTTGGTATAGACTTCTCCATTCACGTGCTCGAGAGATACTTCGAGGAGAGAAACAAATATCCCCCTGTTGAAGCAGTGAGAAGAACGATTGAGAGAACGGGAAAGGCGATAACAACTGCTGCACTTACAATGGCCGGTGGTTTCGGTTCACTGATGTTCTCAACCTTTCCGATAATGCAAAGCTTTGGCTTCATAGCCCTTGTAGCAATTATCTTCTCTCTTCTCGCAGCATTAACTGTGGTTCCAGCATTTCTAATGCTAACGGAAGGAATCGAAGAAAGGTTCCGGTCTGCTTTCAACAGCTCCGCATGACTATGAGAAAGTTTATATACTTTTATTAACATTTTTTGCTGATGCTAAAGGAAATCTACTCTATATTGGGCACGGGTTCATGCTACATAAAGGATGGTGCAATCGCTGAAAGTTATCTTCTCGATGAAAAAGAGCTTAATTATATTGAAGAAATTGCAAAAGTAACGCCCAAGCTTCCCGAAAAATTCATAATGGGCTTTTTCGAACATGAGGAGGGAAGGGCTATTGTTGTAAAGCATGGTAAGGGCTTTATTTGCATTCCGGTGAGGTCAGACAACGTCATGAGCGAGCTCAGAAAGGTTGAGGTGGAAGTTTATGATAAAATCCTATCTCCTCAAAACAGGTGAAGGTCTTAAGGAGTATGGAAAAGTCCCTGCAGAATTCAAGGAGCTTTTTTCAATTTTAATGGAATATAGAATAAAAAATGCTGTAATCTTTTTTAACAGCGACGCTCTGTATTTTGAGAATGACACGATCACAGGGCTTGTTGAGGTTGACAGAAAGCACGTTGGAGCGGCAAAGTTCTTGCTCAGAAAATTAACAAGAGGAACAAGAAAGGTTGACCTCTCTTCGGTTGAAGAAGCATTCGAGTTGGCAGAAAAGCTTGAAAAGGCCAATTTAGATGAGATCGTAAAATTTCTAAGGTGATTGTATGCTGTACGAAGTTATTGTGATAGTTCTGGGTGGAGTGCTCGGTTTTGGTGTTACATGGGCGTATTTAAGCCAGGCCATGAGACAGGAAAAGGCTAAGGAGGAAGAAATCAGGATGGCCAAGGTATCTACGGTAACATCTTCAATCGAACCAAAAGGCGAGATAAAAATTGATAAACCACCCTCAGACCTTACGGAGTTCGTTGAATATCTCAGCGGAAAGTACATGTTAACCGATGTAACTCTGCTGACACCTGAAGGTCTTCCGATAGCTTCCAACAGCTCTTCTCCTGAAGAAGACGCTGCAATTGCACCTGAACTGATAAAAATTGGAAAAAGTATGTTAAACTCAAGCAGGATTATTATAAGTGGGGAAACTACAAGAATTCTGGTAATGCAGGTGAGTCCAGATGTTCTGCTACACGCCAGAGTGGCGAGAGATATCTCAAGAAGGGAAATTGAGAGAGTTGGTGAGGAGATAAAAATTATTCTGGAGGGGATGTTATGATACTGCCAATACTAATTACACTTTTAACGTTCCAGGCTTTGCCCGGGGATGTTGTCAACCTCAGCATAACGGATTATGCAACCCTAACAGCCAGCGATAACTGCATGTACTTCATCGACAGCCTCCAGACATCTATAAACGTCACGCCGGGAGAATACGGTTTGAAGATTGGTATAAACTGCAGTAAAGGGTTAAAGGAGGTTTATGCTAACGGTGAGGTTTTAGCCCAGATTGAAGTGGGAGAAACTGAAATAGACTATCAAAGTTATGCTGCACAGCTGGAAAGAGAGAATCTCGGTCTAAAGATGTTAGTTAAAAGCCTGAAAGATGAGCTGAAAGATGCAGAAAAAAAAGTGGAAGAACTGAATTCACAGCTTGAAGAGCTTCAGAAACAGGCAAAAATACTCCAGATTCAGAATGAGCTTCAAAGGCAGCAGATTGAAGACCTCAAGAAGAAATTAGAAGAAGTAAATTCAGAGCTTCAGGATAAGATTAACGTACTCGAAAAGCTCAGAGAGGAGATTAAAGAGCTTAACAGACAGAGCATAATATACAAGCTTGCTACTCTTTTCGTGGTCTCTCTATTCGTCGGTTCCTTTGTTGCTCTCGTGTTTGTGTCGAGGAGGGAGTAATTTTTACTTTATTTTTGTCCAATTTGCCAAATCTTAAATATGCTGATTACAAATACTGTCGATGGACGTTCCTTCTGATGTCCTCAGGTTGTGGGAAAGTTACAATCTGGAGGAGAGTGTAAGGAGACACTGCCTTACAGTATCAAAAATTGCACTGAAAATTGCCCAGAGAATTCGCGAAAACGGCCACAGAATTGATATTGATGCCGTCTTAATGGGATCCCTGCTGCATGATATTGGCAGGGCAATAACTCATGATCCATTTCAGCACTTTGTCAAGTCTGCAGAGATACTGAGGAAGGAGAAAGTTGATGAGAAGGTCGTCAGAATAGCTGAAAGACATTTCAGCGCGGGCATCACAGCAGAAGAGGCAGAAAGAATTGGTCTTGAGCCAAAAGATTACATGCCTGAAACGCTTGAAGAGAAGATAGTGAGCTTCGCAGACAATCTGGCAATGGGTGACAGAGAAGGAACGTTTGAGGATTTTATGAAAAGACTTGATGAAATAGACAGAAAGAACCCGGAAATGAGATGGTTAACGGATAGAACGAGGGAAAGAGCGAGAAAAATCAAGGAAGAACTTGAAAGGCTGAGCGGACTGGTTTTCTGATGCAGCATCAACCTGTCTGATTTTCCTCCTAAGTCCAGATAAACTAACCTTTTTAATCAACGACTGCTTTCTGGTTTAAATCTGAGAATTGCTGCAATTCCACCAAACGCCTTGTAAAGCATCTCACCCTCTTCGCTCTCTGTTGAAAGGAACTCAACCTTTGCTCCGGTACCTTCTGCAAGTTCTGAAAGTTCAAGAACCACATCTTTTCTTTCAACTTCCTCCATTTCTAAGTTGTCTTCCTCACAAAACGGTGGCTTTTCCATACCCTCTTTCACCGTTACTTCAACTTCTCTGCCGCAAATGGGACACTGATACTTAACTCTTTCATATCTCAGATCTTCAGAAAGAAGCAGAGTATCCACAGCTCCAAGTTCTATGTACTTTCTCACCTCCTCCTCACCGTATGCTGCAAGCCCATCTCTTGCCACCTCTTTGAGGAACCTCTGCATCAGATTTTTCTCTCTGATTATGTCAACTTCCTGCAAAACATCCTTGGCCTTCTCCACAAGCTCGTAAAGTCCTGATTCATCAGTGTAACCAACATCAAACAGTCCAATCACTTTTTTCTGCAGCTCGTAGTGCAAATACTCTCCTTCGTAGAACTCCTCCTTTGTTGGAGAGGGGCCACCGATTAGAACCCCTACCAGTCTTTCCTTGTAAGGAAGCAAAGCTTCGCTCGCCATCTCCCCCACCTTCTTGTAGAATTCGTGAATCGCTATTTCCCTCAATCTCTCAAATCTAACGCTGCTCTGCCCTCCCTGTCTGTGCTTTCCCGGAACCATTGAAGTATCCCAGTCGAGAACCTCTATCCTCTTGCCCTTCAGCAATCCCACAGTTGCCTCCCTTCTGTCAATAACAATGAGTCCGTAAAGCTTCTTCTCCACCAGCATCTCCTTTAGAGGGTCAAGGTAGAACTTCGAGTCGCAGTGGTACTTGTAAAGTGGAACCGGTTCAGGAGGCTCTATTATTTCAGTTATATGCTTTTCCTTACCGTTTATGTTAACAACTCCGCTCAGTATAACCATCCCATTTTCTGGAGGTTTTCGGAAGTGCTTGAGTCTGTTCAGAATGGCCTCTATACCAGCAAGAACGTTTGTTCTTGTTTGCTTTGACTTTATGTTAGAAGCTTGACTAAGTTCACTCCTGAGCTGATTTGAAACGTCAGCAATATTTTTATCTGGAGGAATATATAAAGTAATTAGCTCAGTCCCCCTCCCCTTGTATTTTTCAAGTTCCTCCAGTTTCCTCTTGAACTCATACATCATTTTCTGAGACATCATACCACCCCGGTTCTGTACTGCCATGCCCTTATAGCCCTGAGCAGATCTATCTTTCTGAACTCAGGCCAGTAAACATCGCAGAAGTATGCGACGCTGTTCACAGCCTGCCACGGAAGGAAGTTCGAAAGCCTCTGCTCTCCACCCGTCCTTATTATGAGGTCAACCTTTGCATACTTCCCCTCACCATATAAATGTTCCTCAAGCATTCTTTCATCAATCTGCTCCGGCTTAACTTCGCCTCTCTTGACTTTCATTAAAATTGCTCTTACAGCATCTAAAATTTCCTGTCTTCCCCCGTAGGCAACGGCAACATTCAGGTAGTGCTTTCTGTGGTTCCTGGTGGCTTCCTCAACTTCCTTTATTGTATCACGAAGATTTTCGGGCAAAAATTCTTTCTTGCCCACAACTTTAACTCTGACCCCTTCCTCGTAAGTCCTTCTATCCCTCAGGAGCCTTCTTAGCTCCTGTTCAAGAAGCTGGAAAATGTTTCTTTTCTCCTTCTCACTTCTCCTGAAATTTTCAGTTGAGAAGGCGTAGAGAGTTAGCATTTTAACCCCCAGCTCCCAGCACCATTCGAGAACTTCCTCAGCCTTCTTTGATCCGAAAAAATGCCCTTCATGCGGTTCCAGACCTTTTTTTCTCGCAAATCTCCTGTTCCCATCCATAATAATGGCTATGTGCTCCGGAATCCTTCCACTCTTTACCGTCCTCAAAAGCTTTTTTTCGTAAATTTTGTGGAGTATCATTTAGCTTCCTCAACGATTCTCCTTACCAAATCCGCATACTCGCTTTTTAAGTAGTATCTGTTCTTTTCCCCGAGTTCGGTCTTAAGTATTCCAAGTCTTGTTGAAATCAGGCCAACCATTGCAGAAACTCCCCTCGGACTTATCGAATAACCCTTCTCCGCAAGAATTTCGTGAATTTCATTGGTTGTGAACTTCTTCCCTTCAAGTAGTATCCTCAGCAGTTCTTTCCTCAAACCGTTTTTGTCCCTTTCGATATACTTCCTTACCCTTAACTCAATTTCGTTCATCTTGCACCTCAGATTTCCATTAACTCAATCACCAGCCGGTTGTAGGTTGGATACCTCTCAACTATCATGAGCCTCAATCCTTCAGATTTTAAAGCTTCTCTGATTTCTTCGTCCAGTTCTGGAGTGGTTTCAATATAATCCTCAAACCTTACAAACCCTTCTCCAGCCTCGCTGAGAATCTTCTCCGCTATGCTTAGCTTTTCACCCTCTATTCTTATACATATAACTGTTCCATCTCTCGTTACAGCATAAAAATCCGGATGATTCATTGCCATCCTTATCAGCCTCCTTCTAAACTGCGCCACATCCTTGAACCTCGCACTGCAGTAGTGAAACTTCTCCGCCTTTTCATATTTTTTTACAATTTTTTCGGTTTCCTCATCAGCAACATGATAGTCAACGATACTGTATTTCCCTGCCAGCTTCTCCCAGTTACTTTCGCTCACTTCAAGCTGATTTACGTTCAGAAATGCATCGTTTCTGTTTGCAATCTCAACAATCTTTTCCTCAAACCAGACTGCAGGGATTTCAAAACCTGCATCCATTCCAAGTTTTTTCGCAAGCTTTATGGATTCCTCATACCTTTCGGGATTTTTCAATTCAGGTGGATGAAAACGAATCTCATCAAGTCCCTCAAGCTTTTTCAGCTTTTCTCCTGCCGGTAAAGATGTGTAGAGATGCACATGCAGATCAAGCTTCTTTGCAATTTTCAGGTACTCCTGAACCCTTTCAAGTTTTAGCAAAGGCTCTCCTCCCGTGATTGCCATTCCTTCAGCATCCATCATCTCGGCTTCCTCTATAATATCTTCAGAACTTTTTACCGGCCTTTCATTGGCAAAAATGACATCTCTGCCAATCTTTTCCCTCGAAACTGGACAGTAAAAACAGGAGTTGTTGCATACTCCTGTTACGAACAGCACCAGTTTTGAGCCCTTTCTGCATAGTTTGCATCCTACTGGAAGGTACGTGTAGCGACTTCCAGCCTCAATTCTCCTCATAGGGCAGCCTTTATTCTCTCCTTTACCCAATCAACTCCGAGAGATTTTATGAAGTATCCAACCCTCGGTCCATAAGGTTTGCCAAGAATGGCTTTGTAAATTGCCTCAAAAGTCTTCGAGGACTTTATACCCAGCTCCTTTGACACTTCATAAACCAAGGTATGTATTTCTTCCGGCGTCATTTCGTTCTTCAGCCTTTCTGCATAGGTTCTGAGGAATTTCCTCTCCTCCTCACTGAAATTAACGCAGACCTTTTCCG
>CAZZLE010000028.1:0-4092 GCA_964654595.1 uncultured archaeon
CCCTCACCCTCAATCCAGCCAACTATCACGCAATCTAAGGTGTTTCCCTTCTTTATCTTTTTCCAGAGATTGCTTCTCTTTCCCATCAGATATTTCCCATCCTTCTTCTTTGCAACGATTCCCTCAAGCCCCATTTCTACTGCTTTTCTGTAAAGTTCCTCTCCATCACCTTCAATCCAGTCTGCCATAATAACTCTCCCCCTGTTCTGGAGAATCTCCGAGAGTATCTTTTTTCTCTCCATCAATTCCAGATCTACCACCCAGCCGTCACAGTAGAGGACGTCGAAAACTATGTAAACTGCAGGAATTGTTTTGCTATATATCTCAATCTTGACCCTGTTATCGACATGCTCCCTTTTTTGCAGCAACGGAAAGGATGGTTTTCCATCTTTCATTACCACAATTTCACCATCGAGAATGGCATTTCTATCAACTGCATCCAGAACCTTTAGCTCAGGATAGCGGTAGGTTATGTCCAGAAGTCTTCTGTTCTGGAGTCTTAACCTTCTTCTTTCCGTGTCAGCGAAAGCCAGGCACCTTGTCCCATCCCATTTTACCTCGTAAATGTAATCATCGCTGCTGAATGGCTTTGACTTTACTGCAAGCATTGGTTTAATTTTTCTCTCAAACCAGCTCATTTAACTGCCTCAAGGCTTGCTTTCAGAGCTTCAATCAAAGACTTAACTTCCTCAACAGCTTCACTGACAACAATTTCCTTCCCGGAAAGTTTGGCTTCAATTAGCTGCATAAGAGCCTCTTTGTAATCGTCTCTGAACTCTTCCAATTTAAGTGGTTTCTTCATTGCAAGAATCAGTTTTTTGGCAAGATCAAGCTCTTCTTCAGTAATCTCTGCCTCAGCACCCCAGCCAGGCAGACCTAAGGGGCTGCGAACTTCATCAATATAGTGCAGCTGAGCAAGGATTATCCCCCCATCGTGAGGGCGTAATGCGACGAGGTACTCTTTCCCTCTCATGGTCATTTTTCCTATTCCCATACTGCCGGTTTCCTCCATTGCCTTCTTAAGCAGATAATACGCCTTTTCACCACCCCTGTCGGGCGAGATGTAGTAAAAGCTGTTGTAGTATATCAGCCCGAGCTCAGCGGGGTCAAAAAACTGCCTTATCTCTATGCTTCCCCTCGATTTTAGAGGTATCTTTTCAAAATCTTCATCGGTTAGAATCACGTACTCATTTTTTGATATTTCGTATCCCCTAACTATTTCTTCATCAGAAACTTCCTTCCCGCATTTCTCGCAGAACTTTCTGTATCTAATCCTGCCCCCGTCTGAAGAATGGAGGAGATGAAAAGTGATCTCCTTCTGTACGGTAGCTTTGTAAACTTTCACGGGTATGTTCACGAGACCGAAAGATATGCTACCCTTCCAAGTTGCTCTCATATTCTTGCATAGATGCGCTCGGTAAAAACACTTTTCGTCATTAGCATGATAAATTAAAATACAAAATTCTTAACGGCTGTCTGCTAAAATGAAAAATTGAAAGTTTACTTCAACTTCGGAATAATCTCCTTACCGATCAGCTGAATGGACTTCTTCTTGTCAGGTCCAATCGGACTTCCGGCAACAACCTGAGTGACACCTGCCTTTGAAAGTTCGTTAATTCTGTCCAAGACATCATCCGGTGTTCCGCTGATTGAGAAAACATCGATCATCTCATCCGTCACACTCTTCGCGACTCCGCCCCAGTCACCCTTTGTGAATGCATTGTTCAAAGCTTCTCTTACACCGTTCACAGCATCCTCACTTAAGCCATGCCTCTCAAGGACTGTCTGTGGACTGCCAGCAACGATAAATGCAACAACAATTTTTGCCGCATTTCTTGCCTTTTCTCTGTCCTTGTCAACACTCATTGATGCATAGGCAACTGTATCAAATGCATCTCTGCTCTTTCCCGCTTTGGAAAGTCCAGCATCTATGTTCTCTTTTGCTACCTCAAAGTCCTTGGGATGTGAGGCATTGATCAGAACGCCATCTCCAAGCTCAGCAGCAAGCTGCAGCATCTTTGGTCCCTGAGCACCGATGTAAATCGGGATGTTTCCTGCTTTGAAGCTAAGCCTTGCTCCGTTGAACTTGTAAATCTCACCATCATACTTAACAGCCTTGCCCTCCATGAGCTGTCTGATTATTTCAACAGCTTCTTTCATTCTCTTTAATGGCATCTCCCAGCTTATTCCAATTCTCTCGAAGGTAACCTTGTCTCCAGCTCCTATTCCTAAGACCGCTCTGCCCCCGCTGATTTCATTTATCGTAGCAATTGCCGATGCCGTAAGGGCAGGGCTGATGTGGTAAGGATTTGTCACACCCGGACCAAGCTTTATTGTTCTTGTTTTCATGGCAAGGATTGTCAGCATTGAGTAGACGTTTCTGTTGTTGTAGTGGTCTGTAATCCATGTGTAGTCAAAACCGCTGTCTTCAGCCAGTTTTACATAGTATTCAAGCTCGTAGTACTTCATATCTGGCACGAACTCTATTCCAAATTTCATAATATCACCAGTAGGGGGAAAGCAGAAAAGCAAATAATCTTTTCGATTTATTTCGCTTATCTGAATTCACATCCTTAACCCGAATTTGATTCACGCATTCAACTTCCCTTTCATCTTTCGCCAACCATCTTGGCGTGTTGGGTACTAACAAAACTTTTTTAAACTTCAATGAGAAAAATTAAAAAGAATGCCAACGATATCGCGAATTCAGAAGATTAAAGAATATCTTTCTAAAAGAAAGCTGTCCCAGCGCAGGAAAGTTGGTGTACTGGTAGATGGGCCTAACATGCTCAGGAAGGAGTTCAATATAAATTTGAAGGAAATAAGAGAAATTCTTTCTGAGTATGGAGATATCAAGATTGCAAAGGTTTTTCTCAATCAGTATGCAACCGAAAAACTCGTTGAGGCAATCGAAAATCAGGGATTTGAGCCAATTGTAACCTCAGGAGACGTTGATGTCAGAATGGCTGTGGAGGCCATGGAGCTGATATACAACGACTCCATTGATGCAATTGCGCTTGTTACGAGAGACGCTGATTTCAAGGCTGTTTTAATGAAAGCCATGGAGATGGGAAAGGAGACAATTATCATTGGAGCTGAACCCGGTTTTTCGACTGCTCTCAAAAACTCCGCAGACATAGCAATAGTTCTTAATGAGGATGAGGCAGAGAAACTCGATGCCAAGGGAGAAGAGATAATAGAAGTATGAGATTGTTCCTATTCGAATTCGCCACGTGCGGTGAAAAAATAGAAGACAGAATAGCTGTTGAAGGTCTTGCGATGTTTAAATCAGCCTTTGAAGGTTTCAAAAATTACTTTGAGATAAAGGGGTTCGTAAGACCTGAATTCACGCATCTTTTCCCCCTTCCTGCAGATTCTCTTGATTCGCTTGAGAATTACCTTGAGGAAAGCGATGCCTTTCTTATTGTCGCCCCAGAGGATGATTTTCTGCTGTACGAACTGACAAAGAAGGGTGAAAAGTACGCTGAAAACCTCGGTTCCTCAAGCAAGGCGATTGCAGTAACATCGGACAAGTGGGAGCTTTACAAAAAGTTGAAAGGGAAGGTTCAGGTTCCGGAAACATCATTGAGGGAGCTTGACCGCAGATTTCTCGTAAAGCCGCGCACGGGATGCGCTGGAGAGGGGATCAGATTCAGTAATGTTGTGCCTGAAGGTTACATAGCTCAGGAGTTTATAGAGGGGATGAATTTGAGTGTCAGCCTCAAGGTTGGAGAGGACATACAGTGCCTGAGTGTTAACGAGCAGCTCCTTAACGGTTTCAGGTATGCTGGGGCCATCGTTCCTGCGAGAGTATCTGAAGAAGTTAGAAGAGAAGTTGCTGAGGAGGCTATAAATGCTGTAGAATGTGTGAGCGGGCTGAGGGGTTATGTTGGTGTCGACGTTGTTTATGCAGAGCAGCCCTACATAATCGAGATTAATGCAAGGCTCACGACCCCAGTTGTAGCATTTTCAAAAGCATACGGTGTAAGCGTTGCTGAACTTCTTGCAGGAGAGAAAGTCAGGCATGTAAGGAGACAGCTTCTAAGAAAAAGTGAAAGAGCTGAAAAACCATACGTGAGTGTAGGAAATTAC
>CAZZLE010000029.1:0-3049 GCA_964654595.1 uncultured archaeon
GGAACAAGGATATGGCCTCTCAGCAGAGAGCTTATGCCAAAGCAGTTCATCAGGCTTTTCTCAGAATCTTTATTTCAGAAAACCGTTAGAAGAGCCCTTTATCACTCATCACCCGATGAAATATACGTGATTACGAATAAAGAATACCGCTTCAGGGTTCTCGATGATCTGGAGGATCTTGGCTTAAAAATCCCTGAAGATAACCTGATTCTGGAACCTGAAGCAAAGAATACGCTTCCGGCAATCTGTCTTGGCATCAGAGCTGCAGGAGATGGAAAGTTTGCAGTCCTTCCATCCGACCACCTCATTGAAGCTGATGAGGAATACCTTAAAGCTTTCAAAACTGCTGAAAGGCTATCGGAGAGCTACATAGTTACCTTTGGAATAACCCCAACCAAACCGCATACGGGTTACGGATACATCAGGCCGGGAAGAAAGATCAATGGAGGTTTTGAGGTTGAGGAGTTCAGGGAAAAGCCTTCAGCTGAACTGGCTGAAGAGTACGTCTCGAAGGGTTATTTATGGAACAGCGGGATGTTTGTCCTTGATTCAAGAGTGTTCATTGAAGAGCTGGAAAAACATGCTCCGGAGTTCATTAGAGTGCTTGAGGATGGTGAGAAAGCTTATCAGCACATTTCTGAAGCTTCAGTTGATTACGCAGTTCTTGAGAAGTCGGAAAGGGTTGCTGTGGTGCCGATCAAAACATTATGGAGTGACCTCGGAAACTTCGACTCGATTTACGAGGTGATGGAGAAGGATGGTGATGGGAACGCCATCAGCGGTGGGGATTGCATTGCAATAAACTCCAAAAATAACCTCATAATTGCTCACCGCCTTACAGCTTTAATAGGTGTTGAGGATTCCATCATAGTTGATACCGATGATGCCCTTCTCATCGCAAAAAGGGGGGAGGCAGAGAGGGTCAGGGATGTTTACAGACTTCTTGCAGGAAGGAAGGTGGTTGAGGTTCACAGAAGCGTTCACAGACCGTGGGGAGGATATACCGTACTTGAGGAAAACAACGGCTACAAGATAAAGAGAATAACCGTAAAACCGGGAAGGAGGCTCAGCCTGCAGAGACACTATCACAGAAGCGAGCACTGGGTTGTGGTGAGGGGAACCGCGAGGATAATTGTTGATGGTAGGGAAATTCTGCTGAGGAGTGGAGAGAGCACATTCGTTCCTGCAGGAGCGATCCACAGAATCGAGAATCCCGGAAAGGTTCCGCTTGAGGTAATAGAGATACAGATAGGGGAGTACCTTGAGGAGGATGATATAGAGAGGTTTGAGGATGATTATGGAAGATGATCTGGGGTGAGGTAACCTCTAACTCTCTTCTCAAGCGAAAACTCTCTCCTCAAGCTTCCTTACTCTCCTGACAAGATCCTCTATTATTTCCTGCCTCGACCTCAGCGCAGCAATCTCTGCCTTCACTTCACCAAGCTCTCTCGTGTTCTCCTCGATCCTTGTTGAGAGGATGTCTATCCTTTTGTTTGTCTCATCAATCCTCTTGTTAGTCTCATCTATCCTTGCAGTTAACTCCTCCCTAACGGAATCTATCCTCTTGTTAGTCTCATCTATCCTCGCTGTTAACTCCTCTCTTACAGAATCTATCCTCTTGTTAGTCTCATCAATCCTCCTCTCCAGAGAATCCATCCTTCTTTCGAGGGCATCCATTCTCTTGCTCATGCTCTCAATGGCAACCCTGAAACCCTCAAGCTGACCTCTGACCTCTGCTTTGAACTCCCTGAACTCCTCCCTCATTGCTCCCATAATCAAATCTCTGACCTTCTCTGCTATCTGCTGCGCGTCCATATCTCTATTTTTCAGAAATTTATTTATCACTTTCGCTGGATGAGGTTGTTGAGGTTGTTGAGTGTGAATGGACAGCAAAATGGCAGGTGAAAAATTTTTCCTTTCAGCATGTTAAATCGAAAAAGTTATATACCTGTTGTAATCATAATAATAATGTTACCCTGCCAAGGGGTAGGGAGGTGGTTTGATGAGGAGAATGGATGAGAAAGGTGTAAGCCCAGTGATAGGCGTGATACTGATGGTGGCAATTACAGTGATCCTGGCGGCGGTGATAGCGAGTTTTGTGTTCAGCATAAGCCCGCCAACGGCCAAGCCACCCAATGTCGGTCTCAGGGCATTGGGTGGGGACGGAATGATAATAATAGAGCATATCGGCGGTGAACCGCTTAATTGCACTGATGTGACTGTCTACGTTGATAATAACCCAAGAACCATAAATTGTGGAAATGATGGCTGGCTAACAGTAGGAGAAGAAGTGGAAATATCTGCAGATCTAGGAGTTCGTAAAGTTAGAATCATCCATAATCCAACAAACTCCATAATATTTACCGCAACTGTGCAAGTATACCAAACAACACAAGGGGGGCAAGGAGGCGGAGGAGCCGGAGACGGAGGAGACGGAGGCGGAGGACCCTAAACGTAATCCGATAAATTTTTATTTTTTTGTAGAGAAGGCAACTTTGCGATCCATTTTTTCGAAGCGCTGCTGAACATACTTTTTGATCTATCTTCCTGTCTTCCATATCTGAAGCATGGCATCATAGAAACTAATAATCTGCCTGACGAAGAATTTTGAAGCGATTTCTACTGCTTATTTTGCCATATCTGCCTTTCTGAACCTTTTGTTCATTTTTGCTGGAAGATTCAGCAAAAGGATCGATCTCTTCTCCTTAGCTTTTTTGCCAGTTGCATTCCTTACTTCCGATGCGATCAGAGCTTACTTCAGCCCCTATGACATCCACTTCACGAATCCCGTTCTTGACAGACTCTTGGAGAGCCTAATTTGGATCGGTTGAAGGTAAGTGAAAAAAATCGAAACTATTTTAGAAGAACCTCCGGGCTTGGAGAAGTTAACCTGAAAAGATGGTTTCAGAAGTTAATTGAAACATCAAAAATTCCGCAGGCAGTTATAAATCGATTTTCCGATCAATAGGGGCATATTGCACTGCTGAATTTCGCTTGAATCAAAAATCCCCACAGCAGGCGAAACCCTTTTCTTGCTTAATTACAATTA